>CAKUKW010000011.1 GCA_934663885.1 uncultured Tidjanibacter sp. | reverse complement strand
TTATATTGCTCACACCAACGACACCCGCCAGCAGCGTACCCAGGCCGATGATCCAGATGAAAACCGAAATCCCGCTAAAAACGCTGTTGATCTGCTTGAACTGGGTAAAATTATTGGACAGGTAGATCGCGTTCCTGTCGTTCGGGTCGAATTGGTGCTGTGCGGCGAGGCGGCGCCTGATCCCGTTCTCCAGAGCGGTCATCTGCGCGTCCGTAGTCACATTTTTCACGGTAAACATTATGTTGCTTACCCAGGGGTCGTTCTTAGCGTATATAAGCTGGCCGGTAGTGATAGGTATGAAGCAGTTTGCGGTATTGCCATACTGATGGGCTTTATATATGCCTACTATCGTATAAGCTATATCCCTGTTTATTACGGTCTTGCCTATGCCCGATTCCTCCCCGAAAAGTACTTTTTGCGTACTCTGTTCTATAACTACTACCTTGCGCCTGTCGAGAATATCCTGATCGTTTATAAAACGTCCGTCGAGAATTTCTATATGGACGATGTCCGTATAACCGGGAGTTACCCCCCTCATGGAAACGTTCAGGAACTCCTTGCCGTAGGTTAGCCTGCCGCCCGAATAGCGGCCGCTGCTGGAGATCTGGTCTATCTGCGGGAACTCCCTTTTGAGCATCTCCATATCCTGGTAGGTCAGGTTTATCCTGCGGTCCTTATCGTAACCGGCATAGGGCATCGAAGTCCAGCCCCTAGAGAGCTCTATCGAGTTCATCGCCATATAGTCGAAGTTGGACAGCGCCCCCCTCTGCAGCCCGTTGCCGGCGCCCAGCAGGATAATAAGCATAAGGATACCCCACGCGACGGAAAATCCCGTAAGGAAGGTACGCAACTTATTCTTGCGTATGGACGACCATATCTCGAGTAATACTTCCCTCATGCGCCGCCGTTATTTTTTAAGTACGGTATCGGATTCGATTATACCGTCCCTAAGGTAGATAAGCCTTTCGGTCTGCTCGGCAATATCCCGCTCGTGCGTAACGAGCACCATCGTTATGCCGTCTTCCTGATTGACCTTCCGAAGAAGGTTCATCACTTCCTGCGACATCGCGCTGTCAAGCGCTCCCGTAGGCTCGTCGGCAAGGATTATCTGCGGTTTGTTGATAAGCGCGCGGGCGATGGCCACCCTCTGCTTCTGCCCGCCCGACATCTCGTTCGGCATATGCGTTCCCCAGTCCTTTATCTCGAGCCTGTCGAGCAGCTCCAGCGCCATGGCGTTGCGCTTGCGGCGCGAAACCCCCTGGTAATAGAGCGGGAGCGCCACATTTTCCATCGCGTTTTTATAATTGATAAGATTGAAAGACTGGAAGATGAAGCCTATCATCTTGTTGCGCGCGGCGGCGGCCTGTGTTTCGCTCAGGTTCTTTATCAGACGGCCGTCGAGGTAATAATTACCCTTGTCGTAATCGTCCAGTATCCCGACAATGTTAAGAAGAGTTGATTTTCCTGAGCCGGAAGATCCCATTATGGAGATCATCTCGCCGCGTTTTACCTCGAGGTTTATACCTTTGAGGACATGGAGCGGCGCGCCCACGTAGTAGCTTTTATGAATGTCTTCGAGTAGGATCATTTTCTCATCCGGAAATATTTTTGTGACCTATCACTTCATTATGACGTATAAACGCCGAAAAGATTACAAAAACTCGGCATTTTTATTTTTTTCTGTAAAAGCCGGTTTAAAATACCTTAACAACCCGACAATATAATAAAAATCTCCCAATTGTCAAAGCCCAGGCAATTAAAGAACGCAGACAGGTCAGGTTATTTCCTTCTCCTGGTTCGAAGCCACGAAAAGAATGTCCCCGATATTGTCGAAATCCGTAAAGAATTTCAGCGGATCGCGCCTCAGCATCTCCTCCCTGAACCCAACTATAGTGAGCCCTGCCGAATGTGAGTGCTGCTCGACAACATCCCTGAGCGGATGGTCGGCCGAAAGAGGCACTATCTCTATGTTGGTAAACGTAATGGGCAGGCGTCCGGCCGCAATACGCTCGTGGAGCTCTTTCTTGAACTGCTCCATTTCGCCGCGTGGGCTGGTAATGAATATCTTGATGTGGCTCTTCTTCCAGTCGGGATGTGACAGTATTATAAATCCAAGCAGGATCATGAAATTGGTATTCTTCTCGTCGGTATCCCTTATCCAGACATGTATGTCCTTCTTCGTATCTATGATATGTTTCGAGCCCGCGAAAATACACACGTCGAAGTCGCCTGCCATTACCAGGTTGACATTCTCCAGTATGCGGTGCAGCTCTTCCGGGTATTTCTTGTCGTATTCGAAAACCACCATATTATTCTCCATGCCCGATATCGAAGGCGCCTGTATTACCTGGGCTATCGCCGATGTATAGGATGGGGAGATCATCGTGTCGATGTAAAGCGTGCTGCCGCTCTCTTTCTGGCTTTCTATCAGGTTTTCAAGGATAACCTGCGATTCTTCGTAAGTCTGGCGGCTGTAGTAACCCTGCATGAAATGGAAATATGTGCCGAAACCGTGCCGCGAACTTACCCACTTCATAAGGTCGAGGACTTTCGGCCGCTCGAACGAGTGCGAAGAAATGCAGACGGCCGCAGGGCGCCACTCTTCCTTGTCCATAACGGTACGGTTCTTCTGCATATAGACCTGAAGCTGCCTGTTGAGCTGGAAAAGTGCCCCCTTGAAAATGCTCACCAACCCTTTCTTGTCCTTATTTTCATACTCCACGAACAGGTAAATCAATACGATAACCGCATAAGATACGACAGTGTAAAGGGGATTGATCTTGAACATCACCCATATCGAGAGTATGAAGCCCGTAAGGGAGATATACCACCGCGATTTGAACCGGGGCCTGTAGGAAGGCGGCGATCCGAAATGGTTCAGAAACGATATCAGGCAAAGACAACCGTAAGTGATAAGGAAGAACATAGTTATGATCTCGGCGACCGTATTTACATCGCCCAGCGCCACGAATATCAGGGCAAGAGCGAACGACACAAGCGACGCGTTCACCGGCTCCCCAGCTTCACCCTTGCCCCTTCCGAGGAATATGTTGAGCCTGCGGAAAGGGAAAACCCTGTCGCGTGCGATGGCCTGAAGCGTACGTGGTGCTACCATCATTGCCCCTATGGCGGAAGACGACGTACAGGCCGCCAGCCCAACAGGGATTACCACGGCTCCGAGCAACGCTATCCGCGACATAATGAGCTGGTCCGAAACCAGGTCGCCCGGCGTAGCCGACACAGCCAGTTTCCATACCACCAGGCAATATACCACAAGGCCCGTAATAGTTCCGGCCATAGTACCCACGGGTATTGATTTACCGGGATTACGCAGGTTGCCGCTTAGGCCGACACCGGCCGTCATCCCCGTAAAAGCAGGGAAACATATAGCGAACATTATGAAGAACAGGTTCCGGTTGAAGAAACCGAAATTATCAGCGGGGGTTTGTATATGCACCCGCGCGGCTTCAGGTATCATGTAATCCGGCGGCGCCACGGAATATTGCGAAGGCCACGGGATCTCGGTAAGATATCTGCTCGTGAGCGGCACAGAGACCTCTATGGACGAAGCGGAAGGCTCCACAGGGCTGCCCAGAAAGAACATAAGCAGCGATATCAGCAACAGTGCGTTAACTATATAAAGCATCTTCACGCCCGATCCGGACCCTTTCTTTAAAATTACAACCGCGAGTATTATAAGGGTTGGTATGCTGATGGCCTGCCGCGGCAGTTCCCACCCGAAATAACCCTGCCACCATGTAAAAAGCGGTTGGAAAGCCTCTGCGAAAGCTATAGTATAGAAAGCTATACTTATGGCCTGGGAAAGAAAAAGGGTAATGCCTATCGTGGAGCCGATCTTGAGCCCGAAAGAGCGCGATATGATAAAATACTCGCCCCCGCCCTCTACTCGCGTGTTAGTCGAAAGCTCCGAAATGGCAAGCGCGGTGGGAACGGTTATCATGTGACCCAGTACGACGATAGTAATGACACCCCAGAACCCCAGTGTGCCGGTTGCGATACCCAGGCGAAGGAATAATACCGCGCCAAGTATGGAGGATATGGCGGTAAAATAGACGGGTGCGGTTCCCCAACCGCGCCTCTTGCTAGTCGTATTTTCCGCCTCTGCTTTCATTTACCGCAATTCCAGAATTTAAAGATAAGGTTTTCCCGTTTCCGATGTGGCTTATCGGTAAAATTAATTTTCTTCCTGTACGGAAACCTCAGGTATATCGAACATCCCGCCCCGCACGAATCCCGCACCCCACAAAATATAAGTTTATATATTTATCGGCCGTTTTAATTTGGCTTTTTATATAACCGACGTGCGAGAGAGCGTTAAAAAATCGGAGACTAAAAGCTGCTAAAAACGGAGAAGTTTGATTGCTTCAAACCGCGAAAGCGTCCGTTTTAGGCGTTAGGCGAACGATTTTAGCTCTCGAACATATCGGGGTCTTTTTTGCTCCACTTTTTGGACAAGCAAAAAGTGGAAATAAAAATGGGCCATGTAAATTCGCCTGTAAACTTCACGAAACAGCTTCCGGGTCTTAAAAGATCACTCCTCACCACCCCCGAATTCCATCAGGTAAGCCTTTATGAAATCGTCTATCTCGCCATCCATTACCCTGTCCACGTCCGATGTCTGGTGCCCAGTGCGGTGGTCTTTCACGCGGCGGTCGTCGAAAACGTAGCTGCGTATCTGGGAGCCCCACTCGATCTTCTTCTTCTGCCCTTCCAACTGCGCCTGAACCGCCTGCCGCTTCTCCAGCTCACGCTGGTAAAGGCGCGACTTGAGGATGCGCATGGCGTTCTCACGGTTGTTGAGCTGCGAACGGGTTTCGCTGTTCTCCACTATGATGTCGACGTTCTCACCCGTGTCCGGGTCTTTGGCGTGGTACTTGAGCCTGACGGCCGTTTCCACCTTGTTTACGTTCTGTCCGCCTGCTCCGCTGCTTCGGTAAGTATCCCATTCTATGTCGGCCGGGTTTATGTTTATCTCTATAGTGTCGTCGACAGCCGGAGAAACGAAAACAGAGGCGAAACTGGTCATTCTTTTATTGTTGGCGTTGAAAGGCGACAGGCGCACGAGCCTGTGCACACCGTTCTCGCTCTTGAGGTATCCGTAGGCGAAATCACCCTCGAACTCTATGGTTGCCGATTTCACTCCCGCCTCGTCGCCGTCCTGAACGTGGGCTATCTTGACCTTATAGCCGTTCAGCTCGCCCCAGCGGGTATACATCCTGAGCAGCATCGATGCCCAGTCCTGGCTCTCGGTACCGCCGGCTCCTGCGTTTATGTCCATAATAGCGCCGAGGCGGTCTTCTGCCCCGCGCAGCATATTACGCATCTCGAGGGCTTCTGTCTTTGTGAGTGTTTCATTGTAGAGGGCGTCCAACTCCTCCTCCGAAGCGCCCCCGTCACGGACGAACTCGGGCATAAGTTCGAGGTCGGCCCCGAGCCGTGCTATCGAGTTGTAGTCCTCAACCCAGCTTTTGATGCCAGCCACTTTTTTGAGCTGCTTCTCGGCCGCCGCGGGGTCGTCCCAGAAATCGGGCGCAGTCGTCTTGTCCGCTCCTCCTCCAGTTCGATTTTCTTGGACTCTATGCCGAGATGCCTGTACAGGTCGTCCAGCCGCGAAAGGAGCTCCTTTATCTGTTCCGTAGTTATCATATCTATCCCGCCACTATGGTTTGGATGCCGAGTTCACGCACGCGGTCGGCGATATTCTGCAGTTCGTCTACGTATACCTTTTCGAGGCCGGGCGCAGGGGTATCCCTGTCTATCGTATAGATCATCACTTCGCGAGGGCGTATCTCCTTTATCAACTCCAGCCATGCCGCAAGCTCCTCCCCGGTGGTATTGTCCACTATTTTTCCCTTGTATTTGCCGCGCAGGAAAAGGGTCTGTATGGTGAGCTTCCCGTCGAATTTTTTCATATTCCCGACCGTCTCCCTTAACGAATAATCGCCCTGTGGGTTATCGATCAGTTTCACCGTCCCGTCGAATGCCGAATCAAGTTTGAGTATATTGTTGTCAACCTTGAGCAAAGCCCTGAATACGCCGGGCTTCCCTATCTGGGTGGCATTGCTGAGTACCGATATTTTGGCGTTCGGGGCGTACTCGTCTCTTATTTTTACCGTATCCCCGATAATCTCTTCGAAAAGGGGGTGAAGCGTCGGCTCACCGTTGCCAGCAAACGTAATGACGTCCGGCGGATTGCCTGCGTTCACCATTTCGAAAAGCTTGGTTTCCAGCTCCCGCGCCACGTCCTCTCTTTTATTGAAGCGCGGCTTTTCTCCCGGCCTGTTCCAGCCGCATTCACAGTAAATGCAGTCGAACGAGCATATCTTGCTGTCGAGCGGAAGAAGGTTTACCCCGAGTGAAAGTCCGAGCCGCCTGCTTCTGACAGGCCCGAATATTATGTCGTTGAAAAGAGCTGTAGCCATTATGGAATTTTTTATCAATCCAGCCGCCAACGCAGCCGTCCATTTATGTTAAATATATTTAAATCCCCGCTTGCGGCAGTAAATGTTCTATTAAATGACCTCCTTCCGCCTATCGGTTCCCTCAACTACAGACCCGAGACCCCATTGGAGAAAGACAAGCGTTTCCGGCCGGTGATTATTTACTCTCAAATAATTCAGCCGTACCGGTATTATAAATCAGTGTGCCGGTTTCGATTCCGGGCCTGGAGCTCCATATCTCTTTCGCGCCAAAAGGGGGCGCGGGAGAAACGCTTTCCGGCTCGGGCTCACCTGCTATAAGGTTTATCGCTTTGGCAATAAGGGGATCCAACTCATCGCCTATGGGTTTATATGAGCGCCAGTCCTCCTTGACTTCATAATCGGGGGCCAGTCCCGTATTAACTCCCGGCTTACCCTCCGAATTTACGTACCAGAATGTAATAAGGTACATTCCCCATCCGTACATATCGTTTTTATCGGACGAAGACGGATATACTGAGCCGCCCACGAATTTACCATGGGAATCGGTTCCTATAGTAATGACTTCCATATAGGGATCCAGCCCTATGATTGTCTGCTCGGAAGCCGAGGCGGTACTCCTTGAAGTAAGGATAAACACCCTGTCAAGATCGAGATTCCCGGGGACATCGGCTTTTTTGGGATAACGGAATACCGAGCGCGATCCGATAACATCGTTATATGTAAATTGCGAGAAAATATTCGTGCCGTCGAGTACCTCGGATGGCGCTATGAGGCTCGCTATATGCAATGCGGTGGAGGAATATCCGCCGCCGTTGTAACGCAGGTCGAGTATAAGGTCTGTAACGCCGGCGGCTTTGAAGCCACCGAACAGCGCGGAAAGGTCATTTTCCGAATCAAGGACGTAATCGGTATACATCAGGTAGGCGATTTTCCTGCCTCCACGCGCGATGATCTTACTGTCAAGTATCGGATCGAGGTAGCCCTTAACGGATTGAATGTTTACTTCCCTGCCTGTTTCGTCCTGAATACTCTCATGTACGGTCACAGTCAGCCTGTCGGCATAAACAAGGTTACGGAAATCGTTTGGGCCACCGTCCGTCATGGGCTCGCCGTCGATGCGCGAGATCAGGTTGCCCCGCTTTATCCCGGCATTATCAGCCGGAGTGCCGGGATGGACGTACTGAACCACCGCCCATATCTCATTATCCATGTCGGTAAACTGATAGAATACCAGTGAATATCCGAAACTTTTGCCCGAATTACCCACGCTGGCATAAAATTCGTCCCTGCTCCTGGCCAGCACCGACCATTTATTCTTTTCGTCATCCGGCGCATAACTCCTGAGTTCCTTAAAAAAATCAAACGGATCGGTACTTGGTATGGTCACCTGCCCGGGAAGCATATCCTCCCAAAGGTAATACCTGTAAAAATATTCGACTATCTTTTCATTTACCTTGAGATATTCTTCGCTCTCGTCGACCTTTTCGCTCTGGCATCCTGCCGCAAAGAGTACGGAAAACACAAGAAAAACAGCAATTAAAAGTTTAAGTTTCTTCATATCGGGCTTGTTTTCATTTGCTTTAAATAGAAAGTATTTTTACCGTTTCGAGCAGCTCCCTGTTTATCGGCTTATCATCCCTTATAGCCTTGGCGAAAGGCACCAGTACAAGCCTCTCGTTTTGGATGCCGACCATTACGTTGCGCTGCCCCTCGATAAGGGCGTTCACCGCCGCCTCGCCCATGCGAGTGGCAAGTATGCGGTCGTTTGCGCATGGCGAGCCGCCGCGCTGGATATGGCCAAGTATGGTTACGCGAACGTCGTACTGCGGGTATTCCGCCTCTACGCGCGCCGCAAGTCCCATCGCCCCGCCCGTAAGTTCGCTCTCGGCCACCAGGACTATACTGCTGTTCTTGCTCTTGCGGAAACCACGCTCGATGAATTCGGCCAACTGGTCGACTTCTGTGGCTATCTCCGGTATTATGGCCGCCTCGGCGCCGGTGGCAATAGCGCCGTTGAGCGCCAGGAAACCGGCGTTGCGCCCCATGACTTCTATAAAAAAGAGGCGGTCGTGCGAGCTTGCCGTATCCCTTATCTTATCGACCGCTTCCATTATAGTGTTCAGGGCGGTGTCGTATCCTATGGTTTTATCCGTGCCGTATAAGTCGTTGTCTATAGTACCCGGAAGGCCTACTATAGGTATGTCGTATTCGGCTGCGAAGACCCTCGCGCCGGCCAGCGAACCGTCGCCGCCTATTACTACGAGGGCGTCGATCTTATGCTTTTTCATATTCTGCCAGGCCTGCTTCCTGCCCTCCGGGGTCTGGAACTCGGTACTGCGGGCACTTTTGAGGATAGTGCCCCCATGCTGGATTATATTACTGACACTTTCACTCTTGAAGGTCACTATATCTCCTTCGATGAGCCCCTTATAGCCGCGGATTATACCCTTGACTTCCATGCCGTTGTATATGGCCGCCCGGGTTACGGCGCGGATAGCCGCGTTCATACCGGGCGAATCCCCGCCCGATGTCAATATACCTATACACTTGATATTATGCATAATTTCCATAATTAACCCCGGAGTTTATTCAAACCCTGGCTATCATATTTTCCGGACGGGCCGGTGTGCGGAGAACATCAATTTTCGTGCAATATCAACTCCGCCCGAGCATTTCCGGTAAATATAACGGTGTTAGTTCTGCAAAATTACACTAAAATTCCTTATTAACTGCGGCCAAAAAAGGAGGACGTAAAATTTCTTACGTCCTCCTTCCGGGAAAGTATCCAGCCCCCCGGCCCGTTTGCAGAGCTACCGGTCGCGGTCCTTCAGCTTGGATACTAACAGTGAGATGCCCAGAACAATTATCACAGACGGCAGGGCTATCTTCCATACATTTACATAGACGTCGAGCATATCGACGAGGACGAACAACACGCCAAGCGCCCCCACGATTATACCCGCAGTCCATTTACGTATCGCAAGCAGGTAGCCTCCTATAGCTATAAGCAGCATCTGCCACGAAATTAAGAAGTCCCACACCCTGTAGCCTACCCAACCAAAGTTGTAAAAAAGCCACAGCACGCCTACAAGCACGAGCATTATTCCAAGGTATATATGGCCGCCCATTGCCACATCCCTCTCGCGCCTGTCGCGGTTCCGGAAATTGTCCTCAGGCATCCGGTTATCGTTAATTATTTCCATTTTCCTATATTTTTAGAGTTTATTTTCAATTATCGTTTTCCTGAACCTCGCCGGACACAGCTTCCTCCTGCGGAGTATCTTCATTCAATATATCGTCCGTAATATCATCGTATGGTTCGTAGATATCAGTACCGCCATATCCATCGTCCTCGGGAAAGACTATAACTTCCTGCCGGCCGCCACTTCTTTCTATGGTAATCGGGCCTCCGTCAACCCTGCGGATACGTTCCGTACCGGAACCCGCATCGAATAGGTAATCATCCAGGTACTCTTCGAAATATATTTCCAGTTCATCGTTGTCGATCTTTTCTATGAACTCCTCCACTCCGTACCTGATAGTGTCCGCATTACGTACAGTAAGCGCCACGCCCCAGATGAGCAGCAGCAGCCAGATAACCCAGGAGGTAATAAGGAACGGACGGTTCGTGCGGCTGCGGAAAATAACGGTTATCAGCCAGTACAACAGGATGAAGAGCGGAATGAACACGATAAGCATCCATATTACTGTAAATCCTATGGGTCCTATGCCCACCATTCCATCCATCAGCGCCAGGAACGCGCCCCCGAAAGCTATATTAACCCCGAATACAACGGCTATTATCGCCACGAGTAAAGATATGAGCACCACACCTATGACGAAAGCGAAGAAGAACAGTATAATCTTCAGTAAGACCAGGAAGATGCGGCCTATCGTATACACTATGTCGGCCCATACGGAAGCGTTCTTGCGCGATTTGGCCGGATTTGCGGAAGGGCGCGCCGAAGCTTCGTCCTCGAATTCCTGCCTGATGGAGTCGGCGGTGACCCTCTCGCCTCTCATTTCGAGTTTCTGGCGCGGGGTTTTAGCCATCGGTACAGCGATCCAAAGGATGAAATACAATATCACTATAAATCCGAACAGCGAACTCAATATATTTGACAGGTCGCCCCAGCGGAATGGGAAAGCAACCAGGCTCAGCAGCAGCGGTGCAAATATCCCCAGGCGTATCCACACGGGATCTACCTTGAAGTATGCGCCCAGCCCTGAGCATATACCGGCGAGTTTCGCCCCGTCGGGGTTTCGGTAGAACCTGCGCGGGAAATCCTCTATAATGGTTTCCTCGCCATTATCCATATCATCGGGATAGCCCATCTGACGGACTATCTCCTCGGCGAGCGGTTTTCCGATAACCTTGTCGCTCTCCTGGTGCTCCAGTATGAGCTCGGCTACGCGGGCCTCGATGTCGGCCACTATTTCGCGGCCGTCGGGATGCTTCGCGTAACCCGCTTCGAGCTTCTTTAGGTAATCGCTCATTACCTTGTAGGCATCGTATTCGAATGTGAACGCGATACCGGAAATACTGACTTTAACGACTTCTTTCATATTCTCGGAGTCTTTTAAAAGCCGGGCTATTTAGCCCTGATGGTTTTAATCTGGCTTACCAGTTCGTCCCAGGACTGGTCGAGCTGCTCGAGCGCCTCGCGGCCCTTCGGGGTAAGCGAATAATACTTCCTCGGGGGCCCCTGCGGAGATTCTTCCCAGCGGTATGAGAGCAGGCCCTGATTCTTCTGGCGCGTAAGTATAGGGTAAAGCGTTCCCTCCACCACTATCATTTCGGCGTCCTTCAGTTCCGAAATGATCTTCGGTGCGTAAGAGTCCTCTTTCGACAGTATCAACAATATGCAATACTCCAGGATTCCCTTGCGCATCTGCGCTTTTGCGTTATCTACATTAATAGTTGCCATAATATATAAGCCTGTTTATCTTTTGTTATTGCCGCCTTCCCTCGGTTCGTTCGGTATTACTATCCAGAAAACCAGATAGACCCACAGTCCGACAGTGCCGCATAAAAATCCGAGCACGGCCAGCAGCCTTATGGGAACTACGTCGGAGTTGAAATAATCCGCCAGCCCCTGGCAAACGCCGCCTATCACCCGTTTGCGGCTGCGGTATAATTTTTTCGGCGGGTTATAATTATTGTCGTCCATTGTCGTATTCGTTATGTTTTTCAAGATAAAGCGGTTCGAGCGGTATGAATATCCAGAGCAGCAGGTAGGCGAGCAATCCTCCTCCCACGAAGAAGAGCGCCAATACAGCTATAAGCCTTACAACCGTTACGTCTATGTTGAAATAGTCGGCTATCCCCTGGCAAACGCCGGCAATCTTTTTATTGCGGCTGCGGTATAGTTTCCTTGGTTTTTCACTCATTACATCCATAATTCAGTCCTCCTTTATTAGTCTTCCATCGGCACCACTATCCACAGTATGATATACAGCCAGAAGCCGAAGCTCCCGCAAAGCAGCAGTACGAGCATAATGATACGCACCAGGAGCGGATCCACATTAAGGTATTTTGCCAGGCCGCCGCATACTCCGCCTATGACCTTGTCATAGCGCGAGCGCATCAGTTTACGGTTGCCGCCGACACCGCGTTTTTCCTGCCAGCGTTTTTCACCGAACTCGTCCGCTTTGCCTATTATGGCTATGGCGCGGCGCACGTGATCGGTATTTACGACCTGCCTCGGAGAAGCGATGGCCTCGGACAGTATGTCCGCTACCCTCATCTCCACATCGTTCATCACCTCGGCCTGCTCATTCACGTCGAAACGCGAACGGACGTCGTCCAGGTAATTCCTCAACATGTAATACGCATCCTCGTCGATAACGAAAGCGACCGATCCGATATTTACATTCAAAGTTTTTTTCATGGCTCTGCAATAGGTTTTATTTATATAATATTGTTTATTCCCGGGACCGCATGGGTCTTTTTATTTTATAGGTTCTATCCTTTAGATATAATTCTGTAATGCAAATATACAAACTTATTTCAATACTATGCAATACACAATACCTATTTTTTACGAATATTTTTCAAAAAAACACATAATCGGCCCGAGAGATAACTTAAAGGCCGATTTTAATTTTAACACTCTTTTTATCTGCTTAGGGTTATGGTAAAAAACAATGTAATAACATTCATATTATAAGATATAGATATATACTTATAGGTAAATCGAAACGTTTTTATTATAAAAATACCGATACAATAAATTATCTTTGTGCCGTGAACGGTATCCCTCCCCGGCGGCGGGAAACCATAAGGAAAAGACTACGGAGAATTATGGACACAGAAAAAATAAAATGCCTTATAATAGGCAGCGGGCCGGCGGGATACACCGCCGCGATATACACTGCGAGGGCTAACCTCTACCCTGTACTTTACGAAGGAATGCAACCCGGAGGACAGCTTACGACCACCAGCGAAGTGGAGAATTTTCCCGGATATCCGGAAGGCATCCATAGCCTCGCGATGATGGAGGATATGAAAAGGCAGGCCGGGAGGTTCGGCGCCGACATCCGCAGGGGAACGGTCACCAGGGCCGAACTGGGCGAATACCCTTTTATTATCGAGATCGACGGGGATAAGAAGATAGAAGCTGAATCTGTAATAATCGCGACCGGCGCGACGGCCAAATACCTTGGCATACCCGGCGAGGCCGAATTCATGGGCCGGGGCGTGAGCGCGTGCGCTGTGTGCGACGGTTTCTTCTACCGCGGCCAGAACGTAGCGGTGGTCGGCGGAGGTGATACAGCCTGCGAGGAGGCCAGCTATCTTGCCAATATGTGCAATAAGGTATACCTTATAGTGAGGAAGGATTACCTGCGCGCGTCGCACGCAATGCAGAGGCGCGTCAGGGAAAACCCCAATATCGAGATCCTTTTCGAGCACGTAACGAAGGAAGTGACCGGCGACGACGAGGGGGTCACCGGCATCGTCGTGGAAAACAGCGGGGGCGAAAAAAGGCGGCTGGAGGTGACCGGTTTTTTTGTAGCCATTGGCCGCCAGCCGCAGACAAAGCTTTTCGAGAAGCAGTTGCACTTCGACCATGACGGGTATATTAAAACAGAACACGACAGTTGCAAGACCAACATCAGGGGCGTATTCGCGGCCGGGGACGTAAAGGATCCGAACTACCGCCAGGCGATAGTGGCTGCCGGGAGCGGATGTATGGCCGCTCTGGATGCCGAAAGGTTCCTTATGGAAGCGGGCGAACTTAATAACGGCGTCGCGTGTGCTTTCACGGCCGGCGAACCGGTAAAATAAAACCTGTCCTGATATCTAAATATGACGGATATCGAGAACATACTTAAGATAGGCTCCGGGGGAGAGTTTGAAAAAGCCGCCCTGGAGCTTTTCGCTTTCCAGGCGGGGCATTGCGTACCTTACAGGGAATACCTTGCCGCGCTCGGCGTAACCCTTGCGGACGTGGCGCGGGCAGAGGATATACCCCACCTGCCGATAGAGCTCTTCCGCTCCCGCAAGGTTTACTCTGGCACGCGTGAGGCTGAAAAGATATTTACCAGCAGCACCACCGGAGGGGACATACCGTCGAAACATTACATCGCATCCCTGGACGATTACCGGAAAACGTTCGTCGAAGCATTCTCACTTTTTTACGGTGATCCTGCCGGGTGGTCTTTTTATTGCCTGCTGCCCGGGTACCTCGAACGCGAAGGTTCGTCCCTGGCCTGTATGGCCGACGGCCTGGTAGCCCAGGGCGGAGGCGGATTTTTCCTAAATAACTATGAAGAACTAATAACACGAATAAATAACGACCCAAAAAAGAAGATACTTTTAGGTGTCAGCTACGCATTGTGGGAACTTGCCGAGAAATACGCTCCGAAACTCGATAACACCGTAGTTATGGAAACAGGCGGTATGAAAGGAAAACGTGAAGAGCTTCCCAAAGAAAAGTTCCACAAGATACTCGAAGACGCTTTCGGCGTTTCAGAAATACATTCCGAATACGGCATGGCAGAACTCTCTTCTCAGGCCTACTCCCGCGGCGGCGGAAGTTTTCACACGCCTCCCTGGATGAGGATAAACGTCAGGGATATCAATGACCCGTTCAGCTATGTGCCGGACGGAAACTCAGGGGGGGTCAACATCACCGACCTGGCCAACATCTACTCGTGTGCCTTCATACAAACACAGGACCTGGGCGTACGTTACGCAGGCGGCGCTTTCCGGATACTCGGCCGCATAGATCGCTCCCAGATAAGAGGCTGCAACCTGATGGTGGAATAAAAGCAGGTTCTTTTTAACAACCGACGCCGCGCGGCGGAGGCGGAGGGAGCTTGTCCTACTTTGCCGGGCCGCAAGGAAGACCCGGGGAACGATGCCGCAGCAGAGGCTTATTGCAGACTATGCACCACGCGGACAGTGAAGGCCGAAGGGCAACATAAACAAGCGCAGCATAATTAAAAGAAAACAGATAATAGTGTAAAATAAATCCTGCCGTTTTTCATTTGTCATTATACTTAGGGTCGGTGTTTTTTTGGTTGTTCGGGAAAAATGTTATCTTTGTAACCGTGTTGCCGGGAGGCGTTGTTTTCCCGGGCAATAAGGTTTCTCCCCTAAATCTCCTTTGCTAAAGGGGAATTTAGCGAAAGCAAAGCTTTTGCGAGTTGCAGGATGGATTAATTCGTTACATAGTATCCCGTACCTTTTTGAAAAGGGGCGGAATATTATGGATAGAATAATCCATATTTTTATTTCCACAGCTAACCGAACTTGAGAGTATCGAACTGAAAAACAATCTTTTATAATATATCAATAAGAATTTTATCATGGACAACGCGATTTTTAAATTTCCGAAACCCGCGAACGAACCTGTAAAGAGTTACGCTCCGGGCACTCCCGAAAAGGCCGAACTAAAGAAAGCCCTCGATAAACTGGCGGGCGAGCAGTGGGATATTCCCCTTATTATAGGTGGTAAAGAAGTACGCACGGGCAACACCGGCAAGGTGGTTATGCCGCACGACCACAAGCACGTACTGGCTACCTACCAGAAGGCGGGGGAGAAAGAGGTGCAGATGGCTATCGACGCGGCTATGGAGGCACATAAGGAGTGGTCGCGTCTTCCGTGGGTCGAGCGCGCTTCTGTGATGCTGAGGATAGCGGAGCTTTTGTCGACAAAATACCGTTACCTGCTCAACGCGTCGCTGATGCTCGGGCAAAGCAAGAACCCGTACCAGGCGGAGATCGACTCCCCGTGCGAGCTGGTCGACTTCCTGCGTTTCAACACCTTTTATGCGAGCAATATCTACTCTGACCAGCCTTATTCCGATCCGGGCATCCTTAACAGGATGGAGTACCGTGCTCTGGAAGGCTTCGTATTCTCGCTGACTCCGTTCAACTTTACGGCGATAGCTTCCAACCTGAATATGGCGCCCGCGATGATGGGCAACGTAGCAGTATGGAAACCATCGACTACTGCCATCCATTCGAACTACCTCGTTATGAAGGTGTTCCAGGAGGCGGGCCTTCCCGACGGCGTCGTCAACTTCATTCCCGGCGCGGGAAGCACGATAGGCAAGGTCATCACCGCCAGCCCTGACCTCGGCGGATTCCACTTCACCGGCTCTACCGCGACGTTCAATACCCTCTGGAACCAGATGGGCGCTAACCTGGGCAGGTACAAATCATATCCTAAGATCGTCGGCGAAACCGGCGGTAAGGACTTTATTTTCGTACATCCTTCTTCTCCGACTCTCGAAGTATCGACCGCTATCGTGCGCGGATCGTTCGAATACCAGGGCCAGAAATGTTCTGCAGCATCGCGCGTTTACATGCCTAAATCGCTGTGGGGCAAGGTTAAGGAAGAGATCGGCGAGATGCTTAAAGAGGTCCGGATGGGCGACGTACGCGACTTTACAAACTTAGTTAACGCGGTTATCGACGAGGCTTCGTTTGACAATATCATGGACTATATCGCTTACGCTAAAAATTCTCCCGACGCTGAAGTGGTATTCGGCGGGAAGGGCGACAAGTCCGTCGGTTATTATATCGAACCTACGGTTATCGAAGCGAAAGACCCGATGTTCAAGACGATGGTCGAAGAGATCTTCGGCCCCGTGGTTACGGTTTACGTTTACGATGACGCCAAATATGTGGAGACGCTGGAGTTGTGCGACAAGTCGTCTCCTTATGCGCTCACGGGCTCGATCTTCGCGCGTGACCGCTATGCTATCGAAACGGCTATGGAGAAACTCCGCTACAGCGCAGGTAACTTCTATATAAATGACAAGCCTACAGGAGCCGTCGTGTCGCAGCAGCCGTTCGGAGGCTCCCGCGCTTCGGGTACCAACGACAAGGCGGGCAGCGGCCTGAACCTCCTGCGCTGGACGAACGCGCGCTCCATCAAGGAAACATTCGTTCCGCCCACTCATTTCGGATATCCGTTCCTTAACGAGAAATAGAAATTGATCCCGAAAGCGGATCGTGAGCGCGTTTCACGATCCGCTTTCGGGATAACAGACTTTACAGCACTTCATAATATAGAAAAGCCTTATGATGGATTTTAATAATACCCAAATAGCGTTCGCGCACAAATCCCCTAAGGAGCTCCGCAACGCCAACCTTCTTTTCAACGTGATGAAACGCCCATGGATAGTCAGTTTCGGCAAATGGGCGAGCAACATCGCCATTAAGGTACATTTCCCGATATCGTGGATAGTAAAGCCCACTATCTACAAACAGTTCGTAGGGGGGGAGGCCCTCGAAGATTGCGACAGGGTGATAGCCGGTCTCGAAAAGTCGGGCGTATTCGCCGCACTGGACTATTCGGCCGAGTGCAAGCAGACCCCGGAGGGCAACGAAGCTGTTTACCAGGAGACGCTCCGTTCGATAGATAACGCCGCCCGCAACAAGAGGATCGTTTACGCTGTATTCAAACCTTCGACGCTGACCACGGACGAGGTGTTGGCCAAATCTTCCGAAGCCCCCGAAACGATGACTGCGGAAGAGAAAAAAGAGTATGAAAAATTCGTGGAGCGTTTCATGGGGCTTTGCCAGAGGGCGTATGATAACGACGTCAGGATACTTGTCGACGCCGAGGACGTGTGTTTCCAGGTAACCCTGGACAAACTGACCGACGAGGCGATGCGCAAGTACAATAAAAAACGCGCGATAGTTTTCGCCACTCTCCAGATGTACCGCCACGACCGTTTGCCATATCTCGAGGCCATTTATAAGGATGCTGTCGAGAACGATTATATCGCGGGAATCAAATTCGTGAGGGGGGCGTATATGGAAGAGGAGCGCAAGCGCGCCGCCGAAAAGGGTTATCCCGACCCGATATGCAAGGACAAACCATCCACAGACGCCAACTTCGACGCGGGAGTGGAATATGTCCTGAACCATATCGACCGCATGGAGCTTTTCATCGGCACCCACAACGAGGACAGCTGTTACAAGGCCGCCCGCATTATCGACGAAAAGGGTATAGAACGCGGAGATACGAGGATATATTTCGCCCAGCTGCACGGCATGAGCGATCATATTACATTCAACCTCGCCGACGCGGGCTACGGTGTACTAAAGTATGTTCCTTACGCGAAAGTGAAGGATGTCCTTCCATACCTTATCCGTCGTGCCGAGGAAAACACTTCGGTGGAAGGCCAGACGCTGCGCGAGCTCACGATGATAAAAACCGAAAAAGCACGGAGGAAAGAAGCCAAATAGGATTATGAGCCGAATATTTTAAAAGCCGCAGTATCCTTATTGTGGCTTTTATTATTATTTACCAGCCCTTTCGGACCGTTTACCGGCCAGGGGATACGAATAATTTTGCCTTACGCGGAATATTTACCCCTATTTATTGCTATATTAGCGTTCTGAATAGTTATCGTATGCGTAAATCCCTGGTAATATCGCTTGTTTTACTGGCCTTGAGCGGCGCAAAGCTGCAGGGGCAGATCAACAGGCAATATTTCGTTTGGGCCAGCCAGGACCTGCTTATGTCGGACCGTTATAAGGAGGCCATAGATATGCTCAATATTCTGATAAGGGTTGACCCCGATGCCCACGAAGCCTATTTCTGGCGCGGGATAGCGAAATATAACCTCGACGATATAGTTGGCGCCGACGCCGATTTCACCACGACGATAGAGAAGAATCCGGTGTTTACGATGGCTTATCAGTTCCGCGCGGTGACGCGTTCGCACCTCGGCAATTACGACGACGCACTCAGGGATTATTCGGAGGCTATCGGTCTGCGTCCCGACCGTGCCGGGCCTTATTTCAACAGGGGGGTAGCTTACATCCTTTCAGGTAAATATGCAGAGGCAGTGGACGATTTCAGCATGTACATAAGGCTGGACAATTATTCCTCCGACGCTTATATAAACCGTGGGTTAGCCTACCTGCAGTTGCAGGATACGGTTAAAGCGCGGGAAGACTTCGACAGCGCCATATACAACAGCAAGGAATATCCGCGCGGTTATGCCGAACGGGGCTCGCTTTATATGAAGGAGAACGATTACGAGCGGGCGCTGGAGGATTTCAATATGGCGGTGAAACTCGATTCCACCTATCTGGCCGGGTATTTCAACAGGGCGATATTATATAGTGAGATGAACAGGCCCTCAATGGCATTGGCGGATATGGACAAGGTTATAGAGCTCGACCCGTATAATTCCCTGCCATATTTCAACCGCGCCATTATCCGCGCCCAGATAGGAGACTATGCACGCGCGCTGGAGGATTACGACAAAGTGATCTATTATTCGCCAGGCAACGTTATTGTATATTATAACCGCGGCGGCCTTTATTATCAAATAGGTGAATTCGAAAAGGCGCTGCAGGATTACAATAAGGCCATAGAGCTTTATCCCGATTTTGCCAATGCCTATTTGGTTCGTTCCGAGATAAAACACCTGTTGCGCGATGAAAAAGGCTCGAAGCGCGACCGCAGGATAGCCGAAGAGAAGATAGCCGAATACCGCTCGAAGATATCTGAGGATTCCTATTCCGTTTACGCCGACACTTCGCGCCAGTTCAACAAGCTGCTGTCTTTCGATACAAAGCTTTCAGGTAGCGTCTTCAGGCGTATTTCGGCAGAAGAGGGAGAAAGCGTTTCCTTTAGGCCGCTTTATAGGTTCACATATTATTCGGAAACTCCCGATGCCATGAAAGCGACTTCCCGCTATTCCCGGGAGCGTGTCGACAATTTCGTTGCCGGAGTCGGTGAAGGGATAATGCTTACGAACAGAGATAGCAACCTGCCTCCCGATTCATTGCTGTCCATAGATGCGGAGCTGTCGCGGAGTATTTCCGATAACGGTTGGGAGCCGTTGTTTAAACGCGGTATCACCCAGTCATCCATAAGGCAGTATACCAATGCCATCAACGCCTATTCGTCGGCGATAGAGCTTGATCCCACGAACCCTTTCCTTTACCTTAACAGGAGTGTCACTCGCGCTGAAATGATAGATTTCATATCCTCCATAGACAATACCTATGCGCCGGTTACAATGGAAAACGACCCGTCGATGCGGCTTATCAACAATACCGTAAGGACATACAATTATGACGAGGCTATTGCAGATCTGAATAAGGCGGCCAAACTTTTTCCGGAATTTGCACATATCTATTACAACCGCGCCAACCTACATTCCCTTTCGGGTAATTACCCCGAGGCATTCGGAGATTATTCGCGCGCCATAGAGCTCAATCCCGAACTGGCTGACGCATGGTTCAACAGGGGGCTCGTGCAGATATATATGAAAGATACCCGTAAGGGCCTGCTCGATATCAGCAAAGCCGGTGAGTTGGGAATAAAAGAAGCGTATCCTATACTCAAGAGATACGCCGAGCTAAATGACGAATGATAAACGGTTTACAGAACTACTCGTTGTAAGATGCGGAACATAAGTAAAATAGGCTGCTTAGAAAGATTGAACCTACATATAATTAAAAGATGAAGAAAAAATGACAACAATTCAAAAACTCAGAATTAACGATTCGAAGGCGATGCGCTGGACCGCGTTGATACTTATCGCGATGACCATGTTCTTCGCCTACATCTTCGTTGACATATTGTCACCGATGAAGAGCCTTCTGGAATCGAGCCTCGGTTGGGACTCGACTGTGTTCGGAGTGGTCGTAAGCTCCGAATATTTCCTTAACGTATTCGTTTTCTTCCTCATTTTCGCCGGTATCATACTGGATAAGATGGGGGTTCGGTTCACCGGGCTTCTTTCCGCCGGCCTGATGGTAATAGGCGCGGGTATAAAGGTTTACGCCCTGACCGATTATTTCAACAACGGTGGTTTCGGTTACGAATTCCTGAGCTCGTTCCTGACATCGTTCCCCGCCAGCGCGAAGCTGGCGTGCGTGGGCTTCGCTATATTCGGCTGCGGAGTCGAGATGGCCGGTATTACGGTATCGAGGGCTATCGTTAAGTGGTTTACGGGCAAGGAGCTCGCTATGGCAATGGGTATCGAAATGGCTATCGCGCGTCTCGGCGTCCTGGCGGTATTCTTCATGACCCCGCGCCTTGTTGAAAGCGCCGACGCTACAGTCGTTAAGCCGGTCGCTATCTGTGCCCTGCTGCTCTGCATAGGGTTCATTACGTTCCTTATATATACCTTCATGGACCGCAAGCTCGACAAGCAACTCGGCGAGGATGCACCCGACGTGGAGGAAGAGCCTTTCCGTGTGAGGGATATCGGCAAACTTCTGACCAGCAAGCCGTTCCTCATCGTGGCTTTCCTTTGCGTCCTTTATTATTCCGCAATTTTCCCGTTCCAGAAATATGCCGTCGACATGCTCCAGAACAGCTTGGGGCTTACCATGAAACAGGCGTCCAATATATTCATGTGGTTCCCGGTCGGAGCCGCCGCGCTGACGCCTTTCCTCGGCAGGTTCCTCGATACGAGAGGCAAGGGCGCAACAATGCTTATCATAGGGGCGGTATTGATGC
>CAKUKW010000010.1 GCA_934663885.1 uncultured Tidjanibacter sp. | reverse complement strand
GTCCTCTTTTGCATAAAGGTTATTTATACCTTCGTCCATGAAGTTAAAAGTGGTTTCCGCCTGCGTGGGGTCGAACTCAATATTTATGGCTTTTATATGCTCGAGAGCCTGCGGTATGCCTCCGGGGGCAATTTTTACATAGGCGTACTGCTGCAGTCGCCAGGGTTTGGAGCCGAACAGGTAGAGTCCGAGCGGGCTTATCCCGTATTGCAAAGGCTGGAAATTGAAGTCTTTTACCGTACCGATTATTTCGGCGGGTATTTCATTGTTATGCCCGTTGATGCCACTGCCTATTTCGAAACCGTATTTTTCGACTGCCGCCTGGTTGAATACGATCATTCCGCTCTCTTTTAGGGCGTCATCGTCGCGGAACCCGCGTCCGTCCACTATTTCGAGGTCGAAGAATTCTATGAAGTTGGGGTCTACCGGGAGAATGTTGAGGTCGACCCTTTCGCCCTTATAAAACCGTCCCCAACCCATTTTGCCGTTGGAAACAAGGTCGCCGTCGGCGAATGTCACATCCGTTATGTACGGCGATTCCTTCAGTCTGTTCATATAAGCCTCTTTCTGCTGGGCCGTAGCGTAGGATATCCAGTAATTCACTATATTCTCCGTTCGGAACCCCATATCGAACTTTTTCATGTAATCGCTCTGCACCTTTATATAGAGCGCCGTTATCATCAGTACCAGCGATATTGTGAACTGGAACCCTATCAGGAAAGACCGAAGCCTGCGTCCGCCGGGAGAGAGCGAGAAGGAGCCTTTCAATACCAGTGCGGGCTGGTACGAGGTGCTGTAAAATGCGGGATATACACCGGCCAGTATTCCTGTAAATACCGCACAAATCCCTGCCATTATGATTATGGGCCAGTTTGCGTTGAGAGCCATGTCCGCGGAAAGGTACCCGGCCAGCGCCGAGCTTTTGAGGGCATTGAACGTGAGCAGCGCGAGGCCGAAAGAAAGCAGGGCAAGCAGGACTGATTCCATTATTTGCACCCGCCTGAGATGGCCGTCGGTACTTCCCAATATCTTCTGGACGTTAATAGTTTTTATTTTCGACGGGATAGAAGCGAGGGCGAAATTGATAAAGTTTATTATCGCTATGAATATTATGAATATAGCTATTGTGAGCAGGGAGATTGTCGTGCTCTTGTTCCCTTTTTCCGACCCGTCGAACTGAATATCCTTCGCGTAATAGACGTCGTGCAGGCTGGAGAGCCTTATGAGTTCTTCGTCGCCAGCGAGCCCGTAGCCTTCGTTCATCCTTTCGTGCATCACTTCGTTCATGGAGGCCTGCACCTTATCTTTATTGGCAGGGTCGTTAATCAGCACATAGAGGCGCAGGTTCCATTCCGAGTCGTCGTTAATCTGCGCGTTGCCGAGAGTGAAATAAATGATGTTCTTTACGGTCGAGTTTGAAGGGAAATCTTTATAAACCGCTGCCACGGGGTACTGCGTTTCGTCGCCCCGTATGGATATGAGCTGGCCCGCCCCGTTGCCTTCAGGGAAAAATTTGGCCGCGAGGCTCTCGGGTATAAGTGCATGCCCCGGGTTCGCGAAACTTTCGGGATCACCAGCGGTTATGTTGAAATCGAATAGTTCCAGGCTTTCGGGACTTATCCAGAACCACTGCGTCATAATATAAGAATCATCTGAGTTTTCCGTAGACTTGAACTCGGCGTTACTTCCCCATCTCCAATTGGCTACCGCGACTATGTCGGGCGAGGAGTCGCCGAACCGTATGCTTATCGGGCGGCTGAACGCCGGGCTGTACTCGCCCCCCGCATTGGGGCTTGTATATTCCACCCTGAACAGGCGGTCTGCGGTCCCGTATGATTTGTCGTAACCGAGATCGTAGTTCACCTGCACCATTATTATCATAAAGGCGGTAAACGCCACCGTAAGCCCGAGTATATTCAGGAGGAGTGAAAATACGTTCTTACGGAGTCCTATGAATAATCTTCCTTTCGCCATAGTTTTAGTGTTAAATTCGGGTTAGTAGCGGCTCTGCCGCTTTGTGTATTTTATATCAGCCTGATATGATTATTTCGAGAGCAGGAGTATGTCGTTGTCGCCGTAGCTGTCGTAACCTGAGACTATGACCTTCTCTCCCGGTTCGAGCCCTTCGAGCACCTCGTAGTACTGCGGGTTCTGGCGTCCTATGCGGATAGGACGTTTGTAAGCCTTGTCACCTTCGGGAGAGAGCACGTATATCCATGCACCGCCGGTCTTCTGGTAGAAAGAGCCGCGCGGTATGATTATCGCTTCGGTAGGCTGTCCCAGCTGGAGGTTGAGGTAATATGTCTGTCCGCTGCGGATATTGTCGGGACGCTCGCCGTCGAATGTGAAATCGGCCTTGAACTGTCCGCTGCGCACTTCTGGATAGACTTTCCTAAGCTCGACCGCGAACTGCGAACCCTGCCTGTCGAAAGTGGCCTCAAGGCCTGTGCGGACACGGTCGATATAATGTTCGTCTATCTGCGCCTCTATCTTATAGTCGGAAAGGTCGTTTATCTGGCCTATCTTCTGGCCAGAACCGACCGACTGGCCGAGTACAACATCGAGCAGGCCGAGCTCCCCGTCGATAGGTGATTTGACGTTCAGATTGTCAATCCTCTGGCGTATAAGCTGCATATTGCGCTGCATATTGTCGAGGCTCTCCTCGAGGCGCTCGATCTCCACCGAGCGGTAGAGCGAATCCTGCGCCTGGCGCTCCAGTACCAGGTCCCTGCGCCTGGCGGCAAGTTCGTAATCTTCCTTCGCCTGGAGCCAGTCCTCTCGCGCGATAAGTTTTTCATTATACAGCGATTCGTTCTGCCTATAGATGCGTTGCTTGCGCTCCACTTCGAGGTCGAGTTGGAGTCGCTCCTGCTGGAGGTTTAGTTTATGCTGCTCCATAGTTATCTGTGTATTGCGGAGCATATTCTCGCGCTCTGCCAACTGTGCCTCGCTGTTGAGGATGTCGAGGTTCAGGTTGTTGTTACTCAGCACGACCAGTATCTCGCCTTTTTTGACCGAGGCGCCTTCTTCGACGACCATCCTGTCGACGATCCCGCCTTCGAGCGGGCTTAGTTGTACGGTAGTTATGGGCTGAACCTGCCCGGGCACGCGTACGTAATCGTTGAACTCGCCTTGGCGGACGTCGCCAATGGTTATTATACGTCCGTCGATGCGCAGGGTTGAGGAGTTATCGCGGAAGATCATCCATACGACGAATATCACGAAGATACCCCCAAGGAACCAGGGTATGTTCTTTTTCCGGAAAATAGCGGCAAAACCTTTTTTCTTTTCTATCTTCCTGTCCATGTTGTCCATGTTTTCCATAATATCTTTTTTATTATTTTGTTTTTAGTCCGTTGTCGTGATAAAGAATTATCTGATGAGCGGTTCCCCCGTGTAATATTCCATCAGGCGGCACTTGATGATGTATTGAAGTCGGGCGTTCAATTGTTCCGACTGCGCTTCGAGTACCCTGTTGGCGCTGGTCTGCAGGTCGAAAGCCGATATAAGTCCCTGCTCATATTTCTGTACCACGGCTTTATGGGCCAATGTCGAGGCCTCCACTTTCTTGGTAGCCTGTAAATACTGCTTCCCAAAGCCTTGCATTTGCATGTAATTCTGCTCTATTTCGCTTTGAAGTGCCGTTTCGGCCGCTATTTTATTCTGCTCCGCTATACGCAGGTAGTTGCGCTGGCGGTTGACGTTGGTGCGCCTGTTGAGCCCGTTGAATATGGGTATGCTCAGCGAGAGGCCTACGCCATATCCCTGCTTGTCCTTGAGCTGCTGTGCGAATGACGCCTGTGCGTATGCAGGATCCGAAGGTACATAATCTGGGTTGTGGGAGTAGCCGGTCGAAAAACTGCCCCCAAGGGAAATATTCGGAAACAGGCCCCCCTTAGTTATCTTATAATTCAGTTCGGCCTCCTTAAGGGAAAGACCGGCTGATTTAATGCGCGGGTCGTTTTCGGAAGCGTAGGCTATTATTTCATGGACGGGACTACCGACGATAGCAGACTCGACCAAAATACGGACATCTACCGACAACTCCTCTTCGATAGGATAATTCATTTTCTCCTTTAGGGTTATCAGTGCTATGTCGCGGTTGTTCTCCTGTGTGAGCAGGTTATATTCGTCCGAGGCAACCTGTGCCTCAAGTTCCAGTACTTCTGCCATACTCTGCATGCCCAATTCTTCCATTTTCAGGCCTTTAGCATAATTGGTTCGGCTCGCCTCCAGTTTCTCCATTGCATATTCTGCGGTTTTCGAATAGTAGACTACATTGAAATACGCATCCATCGTTTCGAGGGCCACTTCGTCTTTTATCCGTTCCAGGTCTTCCTTGCCCATCAATATGGCTACTTTGCTTGCCTTATAGGTATTTATGTTGGCGAGTCCGTTGAAAATGGTCATACTCGAAGACGCTGAATAGCCGTTTCCGTAGTTGGTCGTATTGGTATAAGTATTGGTCTCAGGGTCTATCGAACGCCCGAAATTAGCCGATCCGTCCACGTTTGCGCTGAGCGTAGGGAAAAACGAACCAAGCGCGGCATTTTTATTCTGG
The DNA here is from genome assembly GCA_934663885.1 of uncultured Tidjanibacter sp. Classification (GTDB taxonomy): domain Bacteria; phylum Bacteroidota; class Bacteroidia; order Bacteroidales; family Rikenellaceae; genus Tidjanibacter. The sequence goes on along the minus strand of CAKUKW010000010.1, from coordinate 17,335 downwards.
CGGTAATTATCGTTTGTAAAGTCCTGTATTTTAACTTTCGTGCTGTTTTCAACTGCGTAGGCCATACACTCGTCCAATCCCATAGCTCTGGTCTGTGCATACGCATGTGTAAAAAAAATAGACACCCACAGGAGGCAGATAATGAAAATGATGCGTCTCATATCGATTTATTTATTTGTTTTTCCGGGTTTTCATAAATACCTGCCAATGGTGTGCCAAAAATTATAAGTTATTTTAAATAAGTATTTTGAATTTACTTTATTCTGGTTGCAGTGTAAAATAATTTGACGCATGCGTTTGTTTTATTGACACCGGCGTAATTATTTTCTTGGAAATGGGCTATCTTTGATTTGTTTATTATTTTATTCTTTATGGTCAAAGAGGTGAAAAAAGAGGGACGGCTCATGGTCGTGGACGACAATAAAGGCATATTGTCCGCCCTTAAACTGCTGCTCGATAAATTTTTCGAACATGTGATTACCGTTTCAAATCCCAATGTGATAGATACCGCCCTTAGAGAGGACAGACCCGATGTGGTACTGCTCGACATGAACTTTACCGCGGGAATAAACAGCGGCAATGAGGGTATTTTCTGGTTGGGCAGGATAAAACAGCAGTCCCCGGATACCGAGGTGGTGCTCTTTACCGCTTACGGCGACATCGACCTGGCCGTGACGGGAATTAAGAAGGGGGCCTTCGATTTTGTAGTCAAACCTTGGGACAACGAAAAACTTGTTGCGACCCTACGCAACGCGTACACCCTGCGCAAATCGAAGAACGAAGTCAAGCACCTGAAAGAAATGAAACGGGAGCTCATTAACGAATCCGAGATGTACTGGGGCGAGAGCGAGGTGATGAAACGCCTGCGGGACACGGTGGAGAAAGTGGCCGTAACAGATGCCAACATCCTTATTACGGGGGAGAACGGTACGGGTAAAGAGATGCTTGCCAGGGAGATACATAAATTGTCATACCGCCGCAACGAACTTATGGTTCCTGTCGATATGGGGGCTCTTCCGGAGACATTGTTCGAGAGCGAACTTTTCGGCCATGCCAAAGGCTCTTTCACTGATGCCAAGGCCGACAGGGCGGGGAAATTCGAAGTGGCCAACCACGGGACTCTTTTCCTTGACGAAATAGGCAACCTTCCGTACCACCTCCAGGCAAAACTACTTACAGCCATCCAGAGCAAACGGATCGTAAGGATTGGGACAAATTCCCCTATAGATATAGATATCAGGCTTATAAGCGCCACCAATCGAGATCTTTACGATATGGTCGGGAGGGGGACTTTCCGTGACGACTTGCTGTACCGTATAAATACCATCCATCTGGATCTTCCTGCGCTTAGGGAGCGCAGCGTCGATATAGTTCCCTTGGGCATGATGTTTCTGGAAAAATATTCGGCTAAGTACGGAAAGCAACTGAAGGAGCTGGGAAAAAGCGTTAAGAAAGAGTTGACCGGTTATTCGTGGCCGGGAAATATACGTGAATTGCAGCATACTATGGAAAAAGCTGTTATAATGTCGGAGGACGGGGCCATAAGTCCTTCGGAATTATACCTGAAGCAGGGCCCGGCTATGTCGGCCTCTTCGGGTTTTTCGACCCTCGATGAGATGGAGCGTCAGATGATACGGCAGGCTATGAAACAAAATCATGGCAACCTTACCGCGGTGGCCCAGCAGTTGGGCATAACGAGACAGACACTTTATAATAAAATTAAACGGTATGGCTTATGACGTCTAATTCGGGTAAACCTTTCGTCTCGGTGCGTCATGTGGTGACGTACGCCTCACTGTTGGCCATCGGTACGGCGGCGGCAGTATGGTTTTTCACCTCCAAACTCTATCCTTATGCGGCACTGGCGGTGCTGTTGGCCATCTGGGCTTTCTCGCGACTGCTGAGGCTATATACCAAATCGGTGCGTAAGGCGACTTTTATGTTTAATGCCATTGAGAACGATGATTTTGCATTCGTTTTCAATGAAGATCCTTCGAAGGTGGACGATGCCGTGCTGAACGTGGCGCTTAACAGGATAAAAAATATCCTTACAGATGCGAAACACTGGGTGATCGAACGGGAGAAATACTACGAGTTGATAATGGAGAGTGTCCGTACGGGAATAGTGACCATTAACGATGCGGGGAATGTCCACCAGGTAAACAGCGAGGCCCTGCGCATATTCGGGATGCCGGTACTTACGCATGTCAACCAGTTTAAACTCATCGACCCGGCTATCACCACGGCCATGTCCAATATACGTCCCGGGGAGAAGATGCAGCTTACATTCGCTAACGAGCGCGGCGAGGTCGCCATATCCTTCGTGGCATCGGAAGTATCCGTCCGAGATGAAATGCTCAAGATCGTGGCCGTTACCGATATAAATAATGAGTTAGCCGAAAAGGAGCTCGAGTCATGGATGCGCCTTATCAGGGTGCTGACCCATGAAATAATGAATTCTCTCGCGCCAATCACGTCGCTGAGCGATACGCTTATCGACATGAGCGGGGAGGACACCGACGTTGCCAAAGGCCTTCAGACCATTAATGCCACCAGCAAGAGCCTGATATCGTTCGTCGAATCATACCGGAAATTTACTTTCATACCCGCACCCGACAAATCCCTGTTCGAGGTAAAAGGGTTCATAGGAAGGGCGGTTTCACTTCAGTCCGCCGGCCCGGACGTTAAGATAACATGCTCCATAACGCCAGAAGACATGTTGGTATACGCGGACGAGGACCTTGCCGGCCAGGTGGTGATGAATATCCTTAAGAACGCGGTGCAGGCGGTGTCGTCAAGGGGAGGAGGAGAGATAAGCGTGGAATCCTATCTTGACGACAACGAAAATATAATAATCGCGATAAGCAACGACGGGGGCACCATTCCGGCCGAGATAGCCGAGAATATATTTATGCCTTTCTTTACGACCAAGGAGGGCGGGTCGGGCATCGGATTGAGCATATCCAGGCAGATAATGAGGCTCCACGGAGGATCGCTCCGGCTCACCTCCAACAGTGATGAAAAAGTTACCTTTACGTTGCTGTTCGGGTAATTCCGTTTAACTTGTTATCTTTGTATTCTAAGAAAAATGTTTAACAATCAAATACTATCTTAAGATGAGCAGACTTTTGATAATAGGAGCGGGCGGGGTAGGCCAGGTAACGGCCATCAAGGCGGCTGCCAACCCGGTATTTACCGATATAATGCTTGCGAGCCGAACGAAAAGTAAAGCCGACGATATCGCGGCGCGCATTGGAGGGAGCAGGGTAGAGACGGCAAAGGTCGATGCCGACAGTGTCGATGAACTTGTAGAACTGATGACGGGCTTCAAGCCGGACATTGTTATTAATGTGGCCCTTCCGTACCAGGACCTTACCATTATGGAAGCCTGCCTCAAATGCGGGGTCAATTACCTCGACACGGCCAATTACGAACCGAAAGACGAGGCCAAGTTCGAGTATAAGTGGCAGTGGGCATACCATGACAGGTTCAAGGACGCTGGCCTGACGGCTATACTCGGCTGTGGCTTCGATCCGGGCGTTTCCGCCATTTACGTGGCCTATGCCGCCAAGCATTATTTCGACGAGATACATTACCTCGATATAGTTGACTGCAATGCAGGTAACCACGGCATGGCTTTCGCCACCAATTTCAATCCTGAAATAAATATCCGCGAGGTCACCCAAAAAGGCAAATACTGGGAGAACGGCAAGTGGGTCGAAACCGAGCCTCATGAGATACACCGGCCGATAACATATCCTGAGATAGGGCCGAAAGAGTCTTACGTGATCTATCATGAAGAGCTGGAGTCCCTTGTGAAGAATTATCCAACGATCAGGCGCGCACGTTTCTGGATGACATTCGGACAGGAGTACCTGACGCACCTGCGAGTGATACAGAATATCGGTATGGCGCGTATCGACCCGATAATGTATAACGGGGTCGAGATCGTGCCTATCCAGTTCCTCAAGGCGGTGCTTCCAGATCCGAAATCACTCGGCGAAAACTATACTGGCAAGACATCAATAGGCTGCCGCATCAAGGGGATAAAAGACGGGAAAGAGCGTACATACTATATATATAATAACTGCGACCACGAAAAGGCTTACGAAGAAACCGGTACCCAGGCGGTCAGCTATACGACCGGAGTCCCCGCCGCTCTCGGTGCAGCCATGTGGGCAAAGGGTTTTTGGCGTATGCCGGGCGTGAGGAATGTAGAGGAGTTCGATCCGGATCCATTTATGGCTGAGATTGGTGCGCAAGGCCTTCCGTTCGTAGAGCTGTTCGATATAGACCTCGAAGTGTAATGTTAATGAAATATAGGATCCGGTTCTGGGATTCTGAAGACAACTGTAAAAAATACCCCGGATTATTTCGGGGTATTTTCGACTGGGAGCACTTTATACTATTCACTGGAAATGGATAAAATCATAATAAGGAGATACGGGCCCCGCGACAAGGAGCGGTTGTTCGCTCTGATTGCAAGCGAAGGGACGCAATGGGATTGCTATAACGATGTGGAGGATGTTTACGTTAAAGCCCTTGGGAATTCCATAACGTACGCCGCTTTCGACGGCGATCATCTTTGCGGTTACTCGCGTTCGGTGGACGATAACGGAATCTATATTTATATATCCGACCTGCTGGTTGAAAAGAGATACAGGGGGCGGGGGATAGGACAACGGCTGATGGAGGCGGTCTGCCGTGATTACCCCCGGCAGACCGTATACGTACTTTCCGATGAGGATGAGTTTTATGAGAAAAAGGGGTACGGCAGGGAAGGTTCGGTATTCGAAGTGAAACTGCGCTGACCCCGTGCCGGGAAATCAATAAAGGCGCGGCAGTTAAGCCGCGCCTTTATTATTAAAACCGCCCGGGATTAAAGAAGGGAGTCTATTTTAGCTTTGTATGAATCTTTGCTTGCCGTCCCTACGATCTTGTCCGCAAGCTCGCCTCCTGGTTTGAGGAAGATAACGGTCGGGATGCTCCTTACGCTGAACTTGACAGCAAGCTCGTTCACTTCATCGACGTTGCATTTGCCGATCTCGACCTTACCCGCGTATTCGTCTGCGAGCTCCTCGATGATGGGACCTATCATGCGGCAGGGGCCGCACCATTCCGCCCAGAAATCTATAACGAACGGTTTTCCCGACGCCGAAAGTTCCTCGAACTTCTCTTTTGTGATATTCAGTGCCATAATACTAAAATTTTGATTGTTGTTATTTAGATTCTTTTTGTTGTATCTGATACGTAAATATTGGTTCCTTTATTGCCTTTATGCTATCGAATAATTGATTTGGTAGCTATCGAGGAAATCCACAAGATCCCTGCCGACTTCGACCCTGATGCTCCTTGAGAAGAACCCGAGCATCACCCCGTCGCGCGAATCTACTATCTTTACCCGCAGGGGCGTATTGCCGGGACACGATTCCAGCTTGCCCGAAAGCTCCGAGATCATCTCCTGCGATATATCGTTGACGTACAAACTTAGTACCAATTCCTTCACGAAAGTCTCCCGGGCCTCGTCCAGCTGCATCATAGCGTTTATCTTTGGCTCGTATTCGTCTTTTTTGTAGAACTTCGGCTGCACCCGCCCCTTTATAAGAAGGAAATAGTCAGTATAAAGGTATTTGCGGAAATTTTCGTAATCTTTATCGAAAAGTGCGAATTCGTGCTGCCCGCTGTAATCCTCCAACTTGAAACGCCCGAAAGGCTTTCCCGTCCGCGTCATCCCGTTCATTACCTCCGTAACCATCCCTGCCGCCATGAAATCTTTGTTGCGGAGGTTGTCGAGGTTGGAGAAATCGGTCATATTCGTGTTGCAGAAATGCTTTATTACAACCGAATGATCATCGAGCGGGTGCGAAGAGAGGAACATCCCGATCATCTCCCGCTCGTGATTGAGCGTTTCCAGTTTAGACCACTCCTGGCACTGCGGAACGACAGGCTTCTGTATGTCCACTTCGCCGGTCCCTCCGAAAAGGCTCTGCTGCGAAGTGTTCTTTTCCGTTTGTACCCTCGAACCGTATTTCAGTAGTTGGTCGAGGAATATTGTGCCGCTGGCGTCGCGCTGGTCGGCGCAGAAGAATTTGCTGCGGTGGAAGCCGCTTATCGAATCGAAAGCCCCCGCAAGGGCCATGTTCTCTATATTCTTGCGGTTTACCGACTGCATGTTCACCCTCTCCACGAAATCGTAGATATCGAGGAACTTCCCTCCCGCCTCGCGTTCCTGCACTATGCTGGTCATGGCTGCCTCGCCCACGCCCTTTACTCCGGCCAGCCCGAAACGGACATTACCCTGGGCGTCTGCGGTGAAGGTTTCCATACTCTCGTTGATATCGGGCCCCATTACGTTTATACCCATCCGTTTGCACTCGTCCATGAAGAACGCCAGTTTGTCCATGTTGGACTGGTTACGGCTGAGGAGGGCGGCCATGAACTCCGAGGGGTAGTTTGCCTTCAGGTATGCTGTCTGGTAAGCTACGTAGGCGTAGCAGGTCGCGTGCGATTTATTGAAAGCGTACTCGGCAAAAGCCTCCCAGTCGCTCCATATTTTTTCACAAACCGTCGCGTCGTGGCCGTTCGCCGTGGTGCCCGCGATAAATTTAGGCTTCATCTTGTCGAGCACCGCACGCTGCTTCTTACCCATCGCTTTGCGCAGGGTATCGGCCTCGCCGCCGGTAAATCCCGCCAGTTTCTGCGACAGGCGCATCACCTGCTCCTGGTAAACGGTGATGCCGTAAGTGTCCGAAAGGAATTCCTCCATGCCGGGCAGGTCGTACTCAACTTTTTCACGTCCGTGTTTACGGGCGATGAAGTTGGGTATCTTCTCCATCGGCCCCGGCCGGTAGAGGGCGTTCATCGCTATTAGGTCCTCGAAGCGCGTCGGCTGGAGGGCCCTCATGTGCTTTTTCATACCGTCCGACTCGAACTGGAATATGCCCGTCGTTTCGCCCCTGCTGAACAACTCGTATGTCTTCGCATCGTCGAAAGGTATGGCGTCTATATCTATGTCGAGCCCTTTGATGCGTTTGATATTGACGAGCGCATCCTTGATTATCGAAAGGGTTTTGAGGCCCAGGAAGTCCATCTTTATGAGTCCTACGCTCTCTACCAGGGTGCCTTCGTACTGGACGATGTTTATATATCCGTCCTCCTTGCCTCCCGCACTTTTCTCCTTATCCTTGGCCACTGCCAGCGGCGCGTAAAGCTCCAGGTCGTCCTTGCCTATGATGACGCCGCAGGCGTGTACGCCAGTCTGACGCACCGAGCCTTCGAGTTTCTCTGCGTATTTCAGCGTGTTTTGAACGAGTATGTTGGTCGAATCACGCTCTCTGGCAAGCTCCGGCGAATCCTTGTAAGCCCTTTGGAACGGCGTCTCTCCTTTATGCGGTATCAGGCGGTCGGGAACGAGCTTGGCAAGGCGGTCGCTGTCCGAGAGCGGAAGTTTCTGCACGCGCGCTACATCCCGTATTGCCATTTTTGGGGCCATGGTACCGAAAGTGACTATCTGTGCCACGCGTTTACTGCCGTATTTGTTGATGACGTATTTAAGCACGTCGGCGCGCCCGTCCTCGTCGAAGTCTATATCGACGTCGGGCATCGAGATACGGTCGGGGTTAAGAAAACGCTCGAAAAGCAAATCGTATGCGAGCGGATCTATATTCGTTATCTTCAGGCAGTAGGCTACGACCGAACCGGCAGCCGAACCGCGGCCCGGCCCTACCGACACACCCATTTCCCTCGCGGCCCTGATAAAATCCCATACGATCAAAAAGTATCCGGGGAATCCCATCCATTCGATGACCCCCAGCTCGTAATCGAGCCTTTTCAGGACATCGTCGGGCAACTGCTCACCGTAGCGCGCCTTTGCCCCTTCGTAGGAGATATGGCTCAGGTATATGAACTGCCGTGAGACGGTGAGCCATTCTTCAAGCTCCTCGTCGCCTCTGACAAACTCGTCGAGCGAGGGAGCTCCGCACGCTTCGTCCCTTATGGAGCAAAGTTTTTCTATCCTGGCAGTCTGTTTGGCCGTTTTTTCTTCGTTGTCGGCTTTTACGAATTCGTCCAGTTTATTCTGTTCATCCTTTATTTTATGGTCGAACCTGCGAATGAAAGTCTCCAGCAATTTCGTGATGTCTATCGGGAAATCTTCCGGTAGCGGGAAGTCCGGCATAAGCGGCTTGTGCTCTATGGAGTATTCTTCGATTTTAGCCGCTATTTCCAGCGTATTCTCCAGCGCCTCGGGCTGACCCGGAAAAAGCGCCGCCATTTCTTCCGCGGTCTTGAAATATTCCTGTCCGGTATACCTCATCCTGTTCGGGTCGTCCAGATCCTTGCCGGTGTTCAGGCAGATGAGGTGGTCATGGGCCTGGGCGTCTTCCTCGAGCGTAAAATGGGAGTCGTTGGTCGCGATCAGCTTAACGCCGTATTTTTGCGACAATCCGACCAATGTCTCGTTGACTTTCACCTGGTGCTCGTAAACCCCGTTGTTCGCAAGCCCCGATTTGGGCTTGTGGAGCTGGAGCTCAAGATAATAGTCCTCTCCGAATATTTCCTTGAATTCCCGTATTACCGCTTCGGCCCCTGCCTCATCACCGCGCATTATCGCCTGCGGAAGCTCCCCGCCGAGGCAGGCTGATGAACATATAAGACCTTCGTGGTATTTTCTTAAAAGTTCCTTGTCTATCCTGGGCTTATAATAGAATCCTTCCGTCCATGAATAGGAGACCATTTTTATAAGGTTGTGGTATCCCGTGAGGTTTTTCGCCAGCAGTATAAGGTGGTCGCCGGCCTTCTCGTCCTTGTCCTTTTCGAAACGGTTCCGCACGACGTAAACCTCGCATCCGAGAATGGGTTTTATGCCCGCCTTACGCGCCTTGTCGTAAAATTCCTTCGCCCCGAACATATTGCCGTGGTCGGTAATGGCAACGGCAGGCATGCCCAATTCGGACGCACGGTCTATCAGCGACTGGATAGACGCGGCGCCGTCGAGTATTGAATACTGCGTATGGACGTGCAGGTGAACGAATTTAGGCATAATTCCTGATTTCTTTTTTGTGATGCCCGCATGGTTTACTTAAGCCGCCCTTTGGACAATTAAAAATAAACGTCATGCGCAAAACCTCTACAAAGGTACGAAACTATAAGCAGAAACCCGGAACGGTTTTACCACATTTTATTAACAATTTACGGCCACCCGCGGCAGGGCCGTGCGGTGGCCGTATAAATAATTTTTATAATGAAGCAGGTGAGATTTTTATTTTATTCGTATGCCCGATTATTTTATATCAATACCCAAGTATCCTCATCATCGAACGGTAGCTCTGCTCCTTGGCGAACAGGCGGGTGTAGTAGTCGCTGTCTCCTTTTTCGCGGTCGATGATAATATGTTTCGGAGCGGGAATGAGGCAGTGCTGGATGCCGCCGAACCCTCCGAGCGACTCCTGGTAGGCCCCCGTATGGAAGAAACCTATGTATTGGGTGGAGCCGTCCGTGAGCTTGGGGAGGAAGACCGCGTTGGCATGCGATTCGCCGCTGTAGTAGTCCTCGCTGTCGCACGACAGCCCGCCGAGGAAGACACGCTGGTATTCCTGGTCCCAGTTGTTGATGGCCAGCAACGGATAGCGCTGGTGGATGCCCCACGTGTCTGGCAGGGTGGTCATGAACGAGCTGTCGATCATGTACCACATCTCACGGTCGTTCTGCTGCTTCTGGTTGATTATCGAGAACAGTGCGGCCCCGCTTTCACCTACGGTGAACGACCCGAACTCCGTGAAGATATGCGGCTCCTCCACTTCGTTGGCGTTGCATACGGTCTTTATCTGCGCGACGATCTCCTCGGCCATATATTCGTAGTCGTATTCGAACCCGAGGGAGTTCTTTATCGGAAACCCGCCGCCGATGTTCAGGCAGTCGAGCTCCGGAGCCAGTTTCTTCAGTTCGCAGTAGACCTGCAGGCACTTGGTCAGCTCGTTCCAGTAGTATGAAGTGTCCTTGATGCCCGTGTTGATGAAGAAATGAAGCATCTTGAGGCGGTATTTCTTATTGCCTTTTATCTTCTTTTTGTAGTATTCGATTATGTCGTTGTAGCGGATGCCGAGGCGCGAGGTATAGAAATCGAACTTGGGCTCCTCTTCCGCCGCGATGCGTATACCTATGTTGCACGGCTTCTCGATCACGTCGTTGAACAGGTCGAGCTCCTCCTTGTTGTCGAGCACCGGTATCGTATTCTCGAAACCGCTGTTTATGAGGTTTGCGATATTCTCCACGTACTGCGGGCGCTTGAAGCCGTTGCAGACTATGTAAGTGTTCTTGTCTATCAGGCCTCCGTCATACAGGGCATTTATTATGTGAATATCGTAAGCGGAAGAGGTTTCCAGGTGGATATCGTTCTTCAGCGCCTCTTCGAGCACGAAAGAAAAGTGCGAACTTTTCGTACAGTAACAGTAATTGTAACTGCTCTTATAATCGACTTTCGCCATCGCCACGTTGAATAACCGCTTGGCCCGTTGTATCTGGGACGATATCTTGGGCAGGTAGGATATCTTCAGCGGCGTACCGTACTGTTTGATGATATCCATAAGCGGAACATCGTGGAACAGCAGGTCGCCGTCCTCCACGGTGAATTCATCCTGCGGGAATTCGAAAGTCTGTTCGATCAGGTCGATGTACTTGGTTTTCATTTCGCGCTTCTTTTATTGGTTATTTTTTTTAATCCGGCTCGGCTACATCGAGTATTCTTCTCAAAAGTAATCGAGCCGGATTGAAAATTTCGGGGTACAAAACAAATAATTCTTTTCCAGAATATCAACTATTTTGCCATATAATATAGTGCGGGATATAAAATTTAAGCTAAAATCCTTATTTTTGTAGAATACCGGGCGCCTTCCGGGAATTTGGTAGCCGGCTTGTGCGGCGACCAGGAGACAGCAGCGCCTGATATAAAACCGATAAACTCATAGTTCATGGACATAAATATAGACAGTGTGGTTGCCGGGTGCCTCGGCGAGGGGAAACGGAGGGTCGTCATTCCCGGATTCGGCGCGCTGATACGCCGGCCCGGCGGGGAGATTGCTTTCGTGGACATACTTAACTCCGACGACGGGGTTTTGGCATCGGCCCTCAGAAGCGGAACAGGCCTTGCCGAAGAAGCGGCAAGGGAGGCCGTAGGTAAGTATTCTTTCCACCTTAAGACGGAGCTCCTGCATAAGAGGGAGGTTGTCATCGATGGGGTGGGGATCATCCGCATGACTCCGGACGGCTGCTACGATATGTATCCGTACGAACGTGAAATGGAGGCAGGCATGCCCGGAAGTATGGCTGCAGGAGAAGCTGAAACATCTACCGATGCTACTCAGGATATGGTTTCCGGCGAGATATTCCCGCCGCTGGAAAACGAACCCGTGATCTCCCTTCAGGAAATCAGAGAAGTCAGGATATTTCACAGCGAAAATGAATCGCTAAGCGCTACTTTTGATACTGGAGAAGATTCCGGCTCGGAGGAACCTTCGGAAGAAACAGCCCCCGCATCCGGCAAAGAAACGGATGTCACGGATTTGGAAACAGTCGTGGAAATTACGGATCGCATCATCCCGGCGCCTGAGCCTGGGCGTGAGGAAGGTGCTGACCCCACGCCGGACCCCACTTCTGCTAAGTCTGAACCGGAGTCCATAATCGAGGCCGGTTTGCCGGCGGGAACTACTGTCACAGGTAGTGTCGCGGGTAGGGTTCCCATGGGGCAAAGCGGCGTTGAAAGACTCCGGGACGATTTTGGCATACGTTCAGGCAAAAGCGAGCGTGAACTTATAAGACGGCTTCTTTATGATGACGGGCCGTTGCCGCAGGCGGAAAGCGGGCGAGAAGAAAAAGCTGTAGGGTATGGCGGGGCGCCGGTGAACGGGGCTCCCGGAAGTTCGGCTACGGATGTTGCCTGCGAAGTTTTTCCGAATACCGATGAAGATGATCTTTTGCGTGCCGATAAAAAAGAATTGTATGCAGCGGAGGGTCTGCCAGAAGTCCATTCCACACCGCAGAATATTCAAATAAGGCGCCCGAAGAAGAAAAAGGTGGACGGGATTCTTGTCATCGGGATTATAGTGCTGGTATTGGCTGTTGCCGCTATTGTTTACGGTGAAGTGGTTAAGAAAGGTATAGAGCTCGAGCGGCGGGAGATGGTAATAGAGGAGTAATGGACGCAGGATATGTTAATCTGTCCCATTCCCTGTTTGCCGGGATAATAAACCGACCTGTTTTGTGTTATATTTATGCATAATGTGGAATGGGACGGGCTATAATTAAGAAGTGAGTTTTTTCGATTGCCCCGGCCTTTTACTATCTTTGCGGGCGGTTAAAATTGCGTCCCCTTCAAAATTAAATAATGATGGATCTTTCGTCGATAAAACAACGTTTCGGCATAATCGGCACCAGCGAGGCCATGGACAGGGCCCTCGAGGTGGCCGTGCGCGTCGCCCCGACCGACCTTTCGGTATTGGTTACGGGAGAGAGCGGGGTGGGAAAGGAATATTTCCCGCAGGTTATCCACGCTTACAGCAGCCGGAAGCACAACAAATATATAGCGGTAAACTGCGGGGCAATACCGGAAGGAACTATAGATTCCGAACTTTTCGGACATGAGAAGGGCTCTTTTACGGGCGCTACCGAATCCCGTAAAGGATATTTCGAGGAAGCCAACGGCGGCACCATTTTCCTCGACGAAGTGGCGGAGCTTCCGTTATCGACGCAGGTGAGGCTCCTCAGGGTGTTGCAGGCGGGCGAATTTATACGGGTCGGATCGTCGAAAACCCAGAAGACAGACGTCAGGGTGGTTGCTGCTACCAATATAAACCTCCAGACCGCTATCTCCTCAGGCCGGTTCAGGGAAGACCTTTATTACAGGCTCAATACCGTGCCGATATACGTACCACCGCTCAGGGAACGGAAGGAGGATATATGCCTGCTGTTCCGTAAATTCGCAGCCGATGTTGCCATACAGTACCGTATGCCTGTTATTACGCTTGACGACCAGGCCCGGGCGATGCTCGAGAATTACTATTGGCGCGGAAACATACGCCAGCTCAAGAATGTGGCCGAACAGATTTCTGCGATAGAGGAATCCCGGGTTATTACCGCGGCAGTCCTGAAAAAATACCTGCCTGATGACGGCAGCGGACAGCGAATGCCCGTACATGTTGGAAACAAGACTTCCGATGGTGATAAGGAGCTTGAACGCGAAATATTGTATAAAGTGCTCTTCGACATGCGTACGGAGATAAACGACATTAAAGGGATGATGCGCGAACTGCTTGGCGGCGATGCTACTCCGGAGCAAATGGACCGTATCGCGGGCCTGCTGCAGGCCGCTCCTCCCCAGAATATCGTACACCCCGAGCCCGAACAGCATTTCGCCCATAGCGAGGACGTTACGGAAGAGCCGCCCCGCGCGATGACGAAGGACGAAATGCTCCGGGAGGCGATAGTTAAGGCACTGCGCAAGCACAACGGGCGCCGTAAAGAGGCTGCAAAAGAGCTGTTCATGTCGGAAAGGACACTGTACCGCAAAATAAAAGACCTGGATATCAAGGAGTAACAATTCATGTTAACACGCCTTACATAAAATATAAACTTATTCAATATGAAATCCGGATACCGATATATTTATGTGCCACTTTTAGTCCTGGCATGTACCTTTATAGCAGGATGTTTTTCGGTAAAGTACTCTTTCACCGGCGCGTCGATACCTCCCGATGCTAAAACCGTCAGTATTGCCTACTTTCCCAATAATGCCCCGACCGTAGCGCCTATTCTGAGTGCCACGCTGACGGACGGTTTAAAAGACAAGTTCGCCCGTCAGACCAAACTGCAGCAGGTGAGCGACGGCACAGGCGACCTCAATTTCCAGGGCGAGATTATCGGGTACGCCATGACTCCGGACGCTGTCTCCGCAGGAGACGATATGGCTTCGCGGTACAGACTGACCATTACGGTAAGGGTGACTTATATCAATGTACTGGAGCCGCAGTGGAACTTTACGAATAAAACTTTTACCGCTTTCGATACGTTCCCGTCTTCACAGGATCTTGCAACGGCGGAAGGGACGCTTATTCCCGATATAGTGGATATGCTCGTCAACGATATATTCAACGCGTCGGTCGCCAACTGGTAGTCAGAACTGCGAACTGAAGCGCTGTTAGCATGGGCAAGAGCGGGAGAGGCGGCGGTAGAGAAGCCGAAGGATATATAGATTCTCTCGCCGAAAAATACCCATGGTTCGATGCCGCAAACAGGTTGCAGGCCGGCGGCATGCCGCCGGCCTGTTCATTTAACCCTGACAGACTGTTTCCGCGTTGCGGTCAATGAGGAGGGCACGCGAAGTTTTTTCAGCAATCGCTTTGAAAAATACAGAGTCCATAAATACCGTTTTGCGGGAAGATGATATGCTCTTTACAGCGGAAACTGGCTTCCGTATATATGAATCAGGGTTGTTTTGTTGAAGCAGTAAAAATATATGGGCGATTAAGTTTGCTTTATCCGGAAAAAAGTATTTATTTTGCCGAGATTATCGACAGTGCCAATGCATTAAAGGCTGCAAAAGAAGAATTATAAACAATTAATAATAAATAAAATGTATATCGTTTTTGTCGTACTTATCATCATTGCGAGTTTTCTGCTGATACTTGCCGTTCTGGCGCAAAATCCCAAAAGCGGCATGGCTGCCAACTTCGGGGCATCGAATCAGGTTATGGGTGTACGCGAGACATCCAACTTCCTTGAAAAGTCGACCTGGACGCTGGCGGTTGCCATCGTAGTGCTGAGCCTTTGCGCTTCGATAGCGATGTCTTCGCATAAGGTCGGCCGCGTAAACCGTACAGACAGCCTTATAGAGCAGGTTACGGGAGAGCCCGGAGTAACTATCCCTAACCAGGTTCCGGCAATTCCAATAGAAGAGGTTATACCTGAAGAATAAAATATCCGGCCGTACCTGAGTGCCGGCAACTTTTACTAATCCATTACTACCTAAATAGAGGGGAGGCCTTAACTGGTTTCCCCTTTGATATTTTTATCTGCGGCATATTAAATTATAGCAAGTCGTCATTATCGTGAACGGTTAATCGGATAAAAATTATTATCTTGTTGCTCCGTTAATTATTTATTGCGGTAATAGGTCTGAAAGGTGTCGGATTATATCCCGTCAATTTCGGTTTCCAGGAGAATATCCTAATTATATAAAAATATTGCTAATCTAAAATTACTATCTGATGAGGAAAGCTTTACTGTTTTTGTTTTGCATGCTTTTCGCTTTTTCGGTAACCGCGCAGGAGCGTACGCCGATCTCCAAAAGCAATTATGCGGGGGCGGAGAGGTTCTCGCCCGCTAAGCTGGGACAAATGGTCCATTCGATGGCTCTCAGGCCTATGTGGCTTGAAAACTCTAACCGGTTCTATTACACCTACAAAACCCCGGAGGGTACTAAGTGGTATATTGTAGACCCCGACAAACGTACCAAGACAGTACTTTTCGACAACGACCGTATGGCGGCCGAACTTACGCGCATACTTAAAGACCCCTATGACGGACAAAACCTGCCGATAAACAGTATCCGCTTTACGGCCGATGAGAAGGCATTCCGCTTTACCGTCCGCAGCAAGGTAGAGGAGCAGGAATACCTGAACCGTGAAACCGGAGAGAAAAAGAAAGAGAAGAAAAAATACGTATTCGAATATAATGTTGCGACCGGCAAACTGACACTCCTGGAGGATTACGAAACGAAAACATTGCCTTTCTGGGCCAATATTTCGCCCGACGGCAAGCATGTCGTCTTCGCGAAAGATTTCAACCTGTGGTATATGGACCGGGAGAACTTCGAGAAGGCAATAGTCAACGAAAAGGACAGCACTATAGTAGAGCGCCAGCTTACGGAGGACGGCTTCCGTTATTTCGGATATACCGATTCGCGTATCAATACGAAAGACGACCAGCAAAAGGAGAAGGAAAAACGCCGCCGCGCGGGCATCGTATGGTCGCCCGACTCTCAGAATTTTATCGCCGGTAAGACGGATGAGCGTGAAGTCAAGGATCTGTGGGTGATATACCATACAGAGCGTCCGCGCCCGACCCTCGAAACATACCGCTACCAGATGCCGGGCGAGAAAGAGGCTCCACAAATGCACATGTATATCTATAATCTGGAAAGCGGCGACATGCGTGAGATAGACGTGGCGGCTTTCAAGGACCAGACTGTGGGCGTTATTTACGATAACGAACCGGTTAAGAAGATATACGATGACTATACGCTTTATTCGTATACGTGGATGGGCGACAATAAGGAATTTTTCTTTACCCGCATGAGCCGCGACCTGAAACGCATGGATATATGCCGTGTGGACGTCGAAACACTGTCTTCTAAAACAATTATCGAGGAGAGGTTCAATACCTACCTCGAAACCCGCGGGATGCGCCTGACAGGTGGCCCCGGCAGCGATATTATCCACTGGAGCGAAGAGGACGGCTGGGCGCACCTATACCTTTACAGCTATGACGGTAAGCTCAAGCACCAGATAACCGAAGGCCCTTGGCACGTGAACCATATAGTGGAGGTGGATCCCGCGGCCAGGGTTATTTACTTTACCGCTAACGGCCGCGAAAAAGGCATAAATCCTTATTACGATTTCCTTTACCGCGTGAACTTCGACGGTTCGGGACTCAAACTGCTGACACCCGGCGATTATACCTACGGCATAAGTATGCATGAACGCAGGAAGTATTTCGTGGCCAACGCCTCGCGTAACGACGCTGTGCCCTTTACAGACCTTTACGACGTTACGGGCCGCAAAGTTATGCAGTTGGAGGAGGCCGACCTTTCAGGGCTCTTCGCGGCAGGATATAAATTCCCGACACCTATAAAAGTCAAGGCGGCCGACGGCGTTACCGACCTTTACGGTACGATATACTTCCCGTTCGACCTCGATCCCAATAAGTCTTATCCGGTCGTGCAGTACGTGTACCCCGGCCCGCAGGTCGAAGGACCGACCCACTCGTTCCACAGGCCCGCCAACTCGATGGACCGCCTTGCGCAGCTCGGTTTCATAGTGGTCACTGTGGGTAACCGCGGCGGACACCCTTCGCGCTCCAAATGGTACCATACCTACGGCTACGGCAACCTGCGCGACTACGGCCTCGCCGACCAGAAAGCCGCTATCATACAACTCGCCGACCGCTATCCTTTCATGGATATCAGTAAGGTGGGCATAACGGGACACTCGGGCGGAGGATTCATGTCCACGGCCGCAATATTGAGGTATCCCGATTTTTACAAGGTAGCCGTT
Organism: uncultured Tidjanibacter sp.; assembly: GCA_934663885.1. Taxonomy (GTDB): domain Bacteria; phylum Bacteroidota; class Bacteroidia; order Bacteroidales; family Rikenellaceae; genus Tidjanibacter. The sequence goes on along the minus strand of CAKUKW010000010.1, from coordinate 11 downwards.
TCATGCGCAGG
>CAKUKW010000009.1 GCA_934663885.1 uncultured Tidjanibacter sp. | reverse complement strand
GGTCTGGGGCATAGGACCGTCGGTAGCGGCAACAACAAGGATAGCACCGTCCATCTGAGCAGCACCAGTAACCATGTTCTTAACGTAGTCGGCGTGACCCGGGCAGTCTACGTGAGCGTAGTGGCGGTTAGCCGTCTGGTACTCGACGTGAGAAGTATTGATGGTGATACCACGTTCTTTTTCCTCCGGAGCGTTGTCGATAGAATCGAAGCTGCGGAGTTCAGAAAGACCCTTTTTTGCAAGCACCTGGGTGATAGCGGCGGTAAGGGTGGTTTTACCGTGGTCAACGTGTCCGATCGTACCGATGTTTACGTGCGGTTTCGACCTGTCAAATTTTTCTTTTGCCATAATTTAGAATATTTAGGATTTGATTAGAAATTTACTTAGCCTGGTGTGTTCTTAAATGTATTAATTATAAGGTGTTGATATTAAACCGCAAAATCCAAGTGGTGTAAAAAACCTTTTCCCTCCCGGAGAGCTGATCTTCAGCTTTTTACATCACTATAAATTATTGTCCTGCCTGACCCGCGGATCCCCCGCCCGGCCTGCATGCCATTTTGTGGTGCATATCTTTGAGCGGAAGACGAGGTTCAAACTCGCGACCCTCAGCTTGGAAGGCTGATGCTCTATCGACTGAGCTACTTCCGCTTATATCGTTGCCGCTATCCGGCAGCTTGTTGTTTTCGTTACCTCCCCGGCTTTTCGGCGCCTGCCTCCGGCAGACTTTCCGGCCTCGTCGCTGCTCTCAGTCGGCCACTTGCCCCTCTTTCGGGTGGAAGGCTGATGCTCTATCAACTGAGCTACTTCCGCTTATGTGGTTTCCCGTAACAGAAAAGAGGATTGGCGCGCTGCCGCTTGCCATCCATTAAGCTTTGGATTAACTTAGCTTCACTTTTTTCCGCTTGTTGATCCATTGCCTCCCCGGCGGGACCCTTGCAAATTTCAAAACAAGGACTGACATCCGACTTTGAACCTGAAACTGCCCCCTGCAAATAAATTTGAGTCGGACGTTTCAATTTCAAAGTCCGGCACGCATAACGCGAGCCGGATTTTGAAATCTTGTGGGAGAAGATGGATTCGAACCACCGAAGGAATTATCCAGCAGATTTACAGTCTGCCCCATTTGGCCACTCTGGTATTCTCCCAAATCTTTATAAAACGTATCCGTATTACTATTTATTGCTTTTTTGCCCGTCAGGATTGGTTTTACCCGTTCCTGGTCTTCCCCTGATAGGATTAACTTCCCTCACTCGCGTTTCATTTCGGATGGCTTTGCCTCACAGCCTGATTAACTTCGCTCACTCACGTTCGCTCGTTGATCCCCTTTGGGAGGCTTTGCTTTACCGCCCGCGGCTCATAATGTCGCATTGTAAAATCCGAATTATTTACTTTGTAAACTCTGGCTTTTGTCAAAAAGTCCTATCCTCAAATTGATTTGGAGTCGGTCTTTCTGTCAAAAGCCACTGCCTTCGGCAGTAATTCGGCTTTTTGTCCTGCGCCTCTTTCATCCCGCCGCGGCGTGAGCCGATGGAGGGATTCGAACCCCCGACCAGCTGATTACAAATCAGCTGCTCTGGCCAACTGAGCTACATCGGCATAAATCCTTTTTCGGGGCAACAAAAATAGTAATTATTTTTCAATACGCAAAACCGAGGGTAAAAATCTTGTCCTGCGTACGTAAAATTTTTGTTCCCGTTTTATCGCCGTTCAATAATATAAAGAACATTTTTTCAGATTGCGCCTTCCGTCACCTAATTCTTGCGGGCAGGTGGTATGGTAAAAATTAGCGCAATTCGCCCGCAAAAGTACGATTCTTTTCGGGAATACAAAACAGATATGCCTCTTTTTTTTATTACAATCCCATTTTTATTATTTCAACGGCGTCAGGGAGGGATTGATGTGAAATTTCTGACTGTTGTGACCGGCCTTATAAATAGTTTCAAAAAACGTAAGACAGGCCTAATCCCGAATAGCCGTATGCGGATACCGGTTGCAGGGAGAAACCGGTATCCTGCGGGGTGATCCCGAACATCCCTTGAACCAGTGGCAGCAGGATATAACCCAGCTCGGCCGCGGCGATCCCTATGCCGGCCCCCATGATTACGTCGCTTAACCAGTGACGGTCGTTTATCATGCGCAGCGCTCCCGTGGCGGCCGCTACCACATATCCGCCCACGCCGATCCATGGGGAAATATCTTTATACTCCTTGAATAATATATGGGCTCCGGTAAAGGCTGTGGCGGTATGACCGGATGGAAATGAATTCCGTGCGTCGCTGTCTGGCCGTTGGACTCCCGCAGCATACTTTAGGATATTAACTACTCCCGCCGTGATAAGATAAGACGAGGCTCCCACAATGAGGCGGTCGCGAAAGTTGTTCTTCGCGGGGACACCGGCAAGGCTTAAACCGTAAACGGCCGCCACCGGCCCGTACTGAATATAGTCGTCAATATGGTATTTGCGGCTGACATGCACACCTATATATTGAGCCACCCCCTCATCCCATTTATGCAGTAGCGGAACATTCAGGGCAACGATTCCGTAGGACATAAGTCCTGCCGACACCAGCAGGCCGCCGTATTTCAGATAAAAAGGAAGCGTCCCGTCCTTTTTTGCCAGAGAGCCCGCTTCAAACGCGAGCGCATTACCTATGCCGCAGCCACCTATGATTTCAGGCGGGTGTTGTTTATGAAAAGGACTGCGGGATAAACCGACATTTGCGGTATTGGGAGGGTTAATATTGTGATGCGGCTTTCGTTGGGAATATACTTCTGTACAGACACAAACATGGAGAGAACACAAAATCAGGAAAACGGCGAAAAACTTCATCTGTTTCATAAGGTCGGTCACATTGGGTCTATAGGAGCAGGACGTAAATACGAAATCTGATTTTACAGACTTTCCCGACGGCGCTTCTACGTGGTTCGTAACATATCAAAAGGGATCCCATAAAGAGATCCCTTTTTGATTAACCGGTATTTGTCCATTTCCGAATAATATTTCTCGTTACGGAATCTTTCCGGCCCGGAGCTTACGACATCAGTATCTCAAGGATCTTGATAGCCGCCGTGGCTATCGGGGTTCCGGGGCCGAAAATAGCTGCGGCTCCGTCGGCATAGAGCTCCTCGTAGTCCTGGGCGGGGATCACTCCGCCCACTATGACGATGATATCCTCGCGGCCGAGTTTCTTCAGTTCGGCGATTATCTGAGGTACAAGCGTCAGGTGCCCTGCCGCCAGCGACGACACGCCAACGACGTGTACGTCATTCTCCACGGCTTGCTTTGCAGCCTCGGCCGGAGTCTGGAACAGCGGTCCCATATCCACGTCGAAACCTATGTCGGCATAACCCGTGGCTACTACCTTGGCTCCACGGTCGTGCCCGTCCTGTCCGAGCTTGGCGACCATGATACGAGGTTGACGGCCCTCATTTTTCGCGAACTGCTCTGCCATAGCCTTGGCTTTGGCGAAATTATCGTCTGTTTTCACTTCGCTTGAATATACTCCTGATATTGAACGTATTACTGCTTTGTAACGACCCGCTACAGCTTCGCACGCATCCGATATTTCGCCCAGCGACGCGCGTGCCTTGGCGGCATTTACAGCGAGTTCGAGCAGGTTGCCCTGTCCTGTGCGCGCCGCTTCGGTGATAGCTGCCAAAGCTTTTTTCACCTCTCCCTCGTTGCGGTTTGCGCGGAGTTCCTGCAGGCGTTTGATCTGCGATTCGCGTACGGCTGTATTATCCACGGCGAGGATATCTATCGGATCCTCCTTTTCGAGGCGGTATTTGTTGATGCCCACAATTATTTCGCTGCCGGAGTCGATGCGAGCCTGTTTACGGGCAGCCGCCTCTTCGATGCGCATTTTCGGGATACCGGTCTCTATGGCCTTCGCCATTCCGCCCAGGCTCTCAATCTCCTGGATGTGTGCCCACGCCTTATGCGCGATCTCGTTCGTGAGGCTCTCAACATAATATGAGCCTGCCCAGGGGTCTACTTCACGCGTTATATCGGTCTCTTCCTGTATATAAATCTGGGTGTTACGGGCGATACGGGCCGAGAAGTCGGTCGGCAGCGCAATCGCCTCATCCAATGCGTTGGTGTGAAGCGACTGGGTATGTCCCAGAGCTGCGCCCATCGCCTCGATTGCAGTGCGGGCCACATTGTTGAACGGGTCCTGCTCGGTGAGCGACCAGCCCGAAGTCTGGGTGTGGGTACGCAGTGCCAGCGATTTCGGGTTTTTCGGGTTGAACTGGCTTACGATCTTCGCCCAGAGGAGCCTCGCGGCACGCATCTTGGCTATCTCCATGAAGTGGTTCATGCCCGACGCCCAAAAGAACGAAAGGCGGGGTGCGAACTGGTCGACGCTCATGCCGGCGTTGATTCCGGCGCGGAGGTATTCCTGCCCGTCGGCCAGGGTGTACGCGAGCTCTATGTCGGCGGTGGCTCCCGCCTCCTGCATATGGTACCCCGAAATAGATATCGAGTTGAACTTGGGCATATTCTTCGCCGTATATTCGAAAATATCGGCAATGATCTTCATGGAAAATTCGGGAGGATATATATAGGTGTTGCGCACCATGAATTCCTTGAGGATGTCGTTCTGGATCGTGCCGGCCATCTGGTCGAGAGTGGCCCCCTGCTCCAGTCCGGCAACGATGTAGAATGCCAATATGGGAAGTACCGCACCGTTCATTGTCATCGAAACCGACATTTCGTTCAGCGGTATGCCGGCGAACAGTACCTTCATGTCCTCTACGGAGCATATCGAAACGCCCGCCTTGCCCACGTCGCCTACCACGCGGGGATGGTCGGCGTCATAGCCGCGGTGCGTAGCGAGGTCGAACGCCACCGAAAGGCCCTTCTGGCCCGACGCGAGGTTGCGGCGGTAGAAGGCATTGCTCTCTTCGGCGGTAGAGAAACCCGCATACTGGCGTATCGTCCACGGTTTCATTACGTACATAGTGCTGTAGGGTCCCCTCAGGAACGGCGCTATACCGGCGGCATAGTTCAGGTGCTCCATGCCTTCGAGGTCGGCGGCCGTGTAGATTTCCTTCACAGGTATCTGCTCGGATGTCATCCAGACGTTCCCGCTGTCTTTTGCGGAGGCGCAGGAGCCCTTGGCCGCCCCGCCCTTATATTCTAGCTCTGAAAATTTAGCTCTCATGTTTTCAAATGTTATACTATTCCTTCGGACTCGATTATCTCCATAAAACTTACGGATGAACCGCTATGCAAAATAATAGAAGGCCTGCGCTTTAAAGTCCGAGTTCTTTTAAATAGAATTCCAGCGTTTCGAGTACGTTGTTCTTCACGCTGATAAAATTCTTTATGCCTTTGGCCTCGAGTTCGGGCTGTGAAGCGGGCGCTCCGGCAACTACGAAAACAGCCTTGTCGCCCAGTATCTCTTTTGCCTTAGGGGCCAGGTCGGCATAGTCGTCGTCTGCGGCGCAGATAACCACTATTTCGGCCCCCGCTTTAAGGGCGGCCTGCGCGCCTTCCTCAACGGTTTTGAAGAATGTATTATCCTCAACGCGTATTCCGGCGCATGCGAAGAAGTTGCAGGCGAACTGCGAGCGAGCGCGCGCCATCGAAAGCGTTCCGCACGTAAGCATGAAAGCTTTCGGGCTCCTGCCGCTGCGGTCTACGCGAAGGCGCATCTGTTCGAATGCCATCGCTCCCCTGTAGGGAAGCAGAACCGTTTTCTCGCTCCCGGCACGCTCGACGTCGCTTCCGGTCACGGCTTTGTCGGCTATTTCCGTAAAATTAGGATACTGGTTGGTGCCGAGCAATGTTATACGGCGGGTTGCTACGGCCTTATCTTTCGCATCGGCGGAAGCTTTTATCGCTTCGGTAATGAACCCGCTCCTGAAGGCAGCTTCGTAACCGCCTTTATCTTCGATCTCCCTGAATAGCCTCCACGCCTCTTCGGCTATGCTCTGAGTCAGGTTTTCTATATAATAGGAGCCCCCCGCGGGGTCTACGACGTTATCGAAATGAGATTCGTGCTTGAGCAACAGCTGCACGTTGCGGGCTATGCGGGCGGAAAATTCGGTGGGTTCCTCGAACGGCGCGTCGAAAGGAAGGACTTCCATCGAATGTACTCCCGCCAGGGAAGCGCTCATGGCTTCGGTAGTTCCGCGAAGCATGTTCACATACGGGTCGTAGGCGGTCATGTTCCACTCGGAAGTCTCTGCGTGCACGAACATTTTTTCGGCGCAGGCGCATTCAGGGGCGTATTGCTTCATTATATTGGCCCATAACATACGGCCAGCCCTGAACTTGGCTATTTCCATAAAATAATTGGAGCTGACGGCCATCGAGAAGCGGATGTTGCGGGCTGCCTCTTCGGCACTTAACCCATATTTAATAAGGTTGACCACGTATTCGTGACCGGCAGCCAGCGTGAATGCCAGTTCCTGTACTATCGTGGAGCCGCTGTTGTGAAAATTCTCTCCGTGCACTCCTCCGAAACGGCATTTTTTATATTTGCCCCACTGTGTTTTGATAATATTCGATATATTGGTGTAGCAGTCTACTCCGCCCTCGCAGGGATACTCGCCCTTGAGCGACAGCTGCCAGATGAGCGGATCCATAGGGAAAGAAATCCTTACTTTTTCGGGATCGGCTCCCAGAGAATCTGCCACCCCTGTCATTTCCCTTACTGTGTCGAAAGTGAATTCACCGTCGAAAACCAACTCCACGGCATTCAGGTCTATACCCTCCACCAACTCTTTAAGGTAACTTTTACCGAGCACCTCCGTTAAACGGAAGCCTATCGACTCGGCTCCTGCCGCGATAGCTTTAAGAGCCGCCGTGTTGGCTTTCTTTACATCCGTTACTTTAATAGTCTGGTGAACTTTCCACCGGTTGGCGCATTTGTTCCCCCTCACGTATGGGAATTCGCCGCAGGCGGTACCCAGGTATTTGAGCTCCTTCAGGTCTTCGGCGCGGTAGTAGGGACGCACGGTGAACCCTTCGGCAGTGCGCCACACGAGTTTCTTGTCATAGTCCGCACCTTTAAGATCGGCTTTTATGACCTCCTCCCACTGTCCGGTAGTAACCGGGGGAAATTGCCCGAAAAGCTTCTCCTGTTTGTTATCTGCCATAACGTTTTATATTTTAGTAGTTTAAAGAGATTCGGTTTTCGCACCCCAAAGGTAGTGCTTTTTTCTATAGGCTATCCCTGTAACCGCTAAAATTTTGTTATTGATATAACAACTATGATGTGTGTGTTACTGTATTATCATGACTGGAGATAATGGTTTTCTTGAATGTCCTTAAATTATTGCTACAACACCAAAATTTAATGAGATAATAATATCTTTGAGTAATTTTTTAGGGTTTTGGATTAGCTTAGTTCCTCTCTTATGTAAACAAACTGCAATAAAATAAGTTATTCCTTATTTTTGTATTTTATTTTTCTTATGTATACGAACCTCGACGAATATCTTTCCCTGCTCGAAAAAGAGGGAGAACTTATCCGCGTGAAGGCGACGGTCGATCCAGTGGAGGAGATCGCCGAAATTGCCGACAGGATGTCCAAAAGCCCGGAAGGTGGAAAGGCCCTGCTTTTCGAAAATACGGGGACTGATTTTCCGGTAGCTATCAATATGTTTGGCTCCGACCGCAGGATGGCGCTGGCCCTCGGTGTGGGTTCGCTGGACGATATACCCCTACGGATAGAGAATTTCGTAGGAGGCCTGCTTACGTCGAAAGCGACTCTTTCCGGAAAACTGGCGGCAGTGCCGTTACTGGGAAAAGCTGCGAAGTGGTTTCCCAAAAAGATTAAGGGACCGGGCGAGTGCCAGCAGATCGTATATAGAGGAGAAGCTGCGCGGTTGGATATGCTGCCGGTGATGAAGTGCTGGGAGCATGACGGCGGGCGTTTTTTCACATTGCCCCTTGTTCATACTGTCGACCCCGGCACAGGGGCGCGCAACGTGGGGATGTACCGGATGCAGGTTTTCGACGCGCATACTACGGGAATGCACTGGCATATCCACAAAACAGGGGCGAAACATTACGAAGCCTATAAAAAACGCGGAGAGCGTATGCCCGTCAGCGTATGCCTGGGGGGCGATCCCGCGTATACTTATTCTGCCATAGCGCCCATGCCCGACGGCATAGATGAATACCTGCTGGCGGGTTTCCTCAGGGAAAAACCCGTGAAACTGGTGAAATGCATTACCAACGACCTTTACGTACCCCACGACTGTGATTTCGTGATCGAAGGTTATGTCGATCCGGAGGAAGAAAAAGTGACGGAAGGACCTTTCGGCGACCATACGGGGTTCTATTCATTGGAAGATCTTTACGCGCGTTTCCACGTTACCGCAATTACCCACCGGAAGAATGCCGTTTATCCGGCTACGATAGTGGGGATTCCGCCCCAGGAGGATTTTTATATAGCCAAGGCCACCGAGAAAATATTCCTTGCCCCGATAAGGCTCGTCATGCAGCCGGAACTGGAAGACATGTATATGCCGGGGGCCGGAGTTGCACATAACCTCGCTTTGATAAGCATCAGGAAAAGCTATGAAGGGCAGGCCGCCAAGGTGGTTTCCTCGATGTGGGGTGCCGGGCAGATGATGTTCAACAAGTATATGATAGTTGCCGATGCGGCCTGTGACATAAGGAATACGAAAACGGTCGCCGCCTTGTTAAGGGGGGCCGATATCCCGCTTTCGATTATAAGGGGGGAAGGTATTCTCGACGTGCTCGACCACGCCACGGCTACCCCGGGCGTCGGGGGAAAACTGGCGCTCGACCTTACCGGCATACCTGCCGATGCACCTTTGCTGGAAATTCCGGAAGGAATAACGGCAAGCGACGGGATAAAGTCTTTCGATTTATCGCTTGCGCGGCAGTGGGGGATAATCGTTCTTTTCGCTGAACCTGGCGTTCCTGTGGATCCAGCCTCATTCCTTTCGCGCAACGGATTGGGCAGCATGGGTATAGCCGTGATTATGGATTGCCGGGCAGATGGATTTTCAGCGTATGAACTGCTGTGGCTCGCTTCGGGGAACAGTGATCCCCGGCGTGACGCTTCGCTGGCAGGAGGGACACTCGTAGTAGATTCGCGTACGAAACTCCCCGGGGGCGCCGGAAATCCGTCATGTTTCCCGAATGTCGTTACATCGTCTGCGCGTATCATTGAACTGGTCGACCGGCGGTGGAGTGAGTACGGCCTTGGCAAATTTATAGAATCCCCTTCACGGAGGTACAGGAAATTGCCCGAATCCAAAGGAGCTGAAATATAATTTACAGTATTCCTGCCGGAAATGCAGGAACTAATATCCGTATTACGTATCATCTTTACCCATAAGGGAGACTGTATCTGTAATTACTTCGTGTATCCAATCGGCCAGGATTAAGAATTTTGTTGTTTGCGCGAAATTTTGCTACCTTCGTAATTTCACCGTTCCGGAAAACGGGGTGAAAACAGGGTGCCGGAATCCCTTAGTTATTTGTTATGAAACAATTAAAGCAAAAAGTCGAAGAACTCGGGAAAATCCTGGGGAATGAACCGAAAAAGATAGTTGTCGTGTCTCATACCAATCCCGACGGCGATGCGGTGGGCTCGTCCATGGCGTGGGCGCAGGTACTCCGCGGCCTCGGCCATTCGGTTAAGTGCGTCGTGCCTAACAAATATCCTTACTTCCTCGACTGGATGACAGGGATAGAAGATGTTATCGTATATAAAGGCCGGGAAGAGGAAACCGATGCGACGGTAAAAAACGCAGATATAATTTTCTGCCTCGATTTCAACCAGATAGATCGCCTCGAAGCATTGAGCGACGCAATACATGCGAACGAAGATGCTGAAAGAATATTGATAGATCACCATCTCGATCCGCCGGAAAAAGAATACGACCTGATGATATCCGACCCCGAGTCTTGCTCTACATCTTATTTAGTCTATAAAGTCACCGAATTTCTGACAGGCACAGGTGTTATAACCAAAGCTTCTGCCGAGGCGCTCTATGTCGGCATTATGACTGACACGGGTAACTTCTCTTTCAGCTACCTGACCGCCGATCTTTTCCGGGCGGTGGCGATACTGGTGGAAAAGGGCATAGATATTCCAGCTATAAATTCCGCTGTTTACAATTCATATTCCGAGGAGAGGGTCCGCCTGCTGGGTTATGTTCTGATAAACAAGATGCACATAATACAGGACGGCATGGTGGCGTATATTCCCCTTAAAGAGCGGGAGCTTCGCCGGTTTAACTTCCAGATAGGCGACAGCGAGGGTTTCGTTAATTATCCCCTCACCATAGGCGATGTCAGGATGTCGGCCATGTTCCTGCAGACCAGGAAATATATCAGAATCTCCCTGCGCTCGCGCGGCGACCTCGACGTAAATGTCTTCGCCCGTAAATATTTCCAGGGAGGCGGGCACAGGAACGCTGCGGGTGGTAAATCGTTCGACAATATGGAAGAAACCGTCGAGCGTTTCAAAGCGGCCGTAGCCGAATTCTTCTCCGAAATAGATTAAGTAGCTTTTTTAATGTCCGGATAATAAGCCACCGGTATCTTTTACTTTATTCGGACACATTTCACCAGGTTTTGGTAACTCCCCTGCTTTCTTAATATTCCTTATCCACGGCTTCCCGCTACCGTATCGGCTTGGGGACTCTGCAAGCCCCTCGTGCGGTAATAAAAATGGCGTACCCGAGTATGCGGGAATATTATCCCTGTATTTTTTTCCGGACGATGCAACAATTCCGGCAATGAACGCATCAATATATATGAAGGAAGGCGGGAAAGGCTTGGGAAAGCTTTTACCGTACAGCAGGATAGAGAAAGTATTGAAAAACCGAAAACCGTCCTTTTCCGGTGCTTTGTCAAAGAGGGGTTTTCTCGTTCCAGATATCCAACTCGCCGCGTTCGGCAATATGAAAAATGCGTGCCAATTCCCCAATGACCGGCGAAATGAGCTCGATCACATCGGAGATCGAGCTTTCTTTTGTCTTGTCCCCTTTTATACGGTACAGCATCACGGCGTAAAGCGCCCTGAACATGAGTTCGGTATCGGATATTTCCTCATTCCCCATAATTTCCCTCAGCCGCGGGAGCTCGGGAGCGAGTTGTCCGTAAAGCTCACGGTACCGCACTCCGGCCGGCGAACGCATCAGTTCGAGGTGGAGGTTGTTCAGGTCGCCAAGCAGGTGGGTGGTGTGGTCGAGGTGGCCGCTCTTTTCCTTGCCCTCTTCCCTTAGAAGATTGCCCACGTCCATGTACCACAGCAGAAGGGTGTTCTCTACCGCGGGGTCGTTCAGTGCTGCGGGCTTTACCAGCGCGGAGTATATGGCTTCAGGACTGAACTGAAGCGCCCGCAGGAGATCCTCCAACTGCCAGATGTAAAGTATGTATTCAGCAATGTTCTCTTTCCTTTTCGCCTGAGCTATGTACATGGTATTTATATTATTATTTTTACATATAGACTTCGAGTATGGTCGCTTTCCCCGAAAGCCTTATTTCGTCTATGTCGGCCGGAATCAGGATTGACTGCAGAGCCGATATCTTTTCCGTCCCTCCTTCCCACGCTATTTCCGCCTCACCTTCAGTGCAGATATATGCAACAAAGCTGTCGAGAGCGGCGTAATCCCTCGCCAATTTACCGTCTACCCATAGTATGTTGGTAGTAAAATAGGGCGAAGCCACCAGTTCCCTTCCCGTTCCCGCGTGGGGGATAACAGTCCTTTTAAAATCTTCCCTGTAGGTGAAATCTACCGCCCCAAAAGCTTCCCCAATATGTAGCTCACGGAGTTTTCCGTCGGCGCCCGTACGTCCCCAATCGTCTATACGGTATGTTATTTCAGATGTTTCCTGGATTTCCGCCAGCAGTATTCCCTTGCCTATGGCATGTATCGTGCCGGCGGGAATATAATAAGCGTCGCCTTTTTTTACCTCATATTTTTCGAGCAGTTCGGCCAGTTTCCCCGAAGCGACCGCTTGGAGGTACTCTTCGTGTGAGACATGGCGGTTGAACCCGACATATATGAACGCTCCGGGCTCATGGTCTATTACATACCACATTTCGGTTTTGCCCCGCGTGCCGTGACGCTTGATGGCCAGTTCGTCGCCAGGGTGGACCTGGATGGAAAGTATCTCCCGCGCATCGATAAGTTTTATCAGGACGGGGAATTCCAGGCCGTATTTTTCGTATACCGGGTCGCCGACCAATTCGCCCATATATATTTCTATAGCTTCCTGCAGGTTATTGGATTTCATAAATCCGTTCGAAACGACGGAGATATTCTTTTCTACCCCCGATATTTCCCAGCTCTCGCCTATGGGAGTTCCGGGAGCCATATTACGCGGGAGTTTTTTACCTGCTGCTGCAAGTTTCGATCCTCCCCATAACATGGATTTGAGAATCGGCCTGAATTTTAACGGGTATAGCATTTTTTCTTATTTGGTATGTAAAAGCGGAAATAACCGCATATCTTGCAGGATACAAAATTAACTTTTTTTTGGCAGGGGGGCAGGCCTTGGGCAGCATAAGAATTGAAAATTTCGAAAAAAGACAAATAATTATCGTTTTTCGATAAATAAATTGTTTCATGTATCGAAAATAATATTACTTTTGTCATTGTAAATTTATCGTTAAAGAATCTAACAGAATTACAATCTAATATTAATAATGGAATTATTAAGAGTAGAAAACGTTACCAAGCGGTTCGCCAACCATACGGCGCTGGACGACGTGTCGCTCTCAATCCCGCAGGGCTCTGTCTACGGACTTCTGGGGCCTAACGGGGCCGGTAAGACGACGCTCATCCGCATCATCAACCGCATTACCGCTCCCGACAGCGGGAAGGTATACCTGAACGGGCACGAACTGGCTCCCGAAGATGTTTTCAATATCGGCTACCTGCCCGAAGAAAGGGGACTCTACAAAGAGATGAAGGTAGGGGAACAGGCGGTTTATTTCGCGCAGCTCAAGGGCCTACCGCGCAAGGAGGCCGTAACACGCCTGAAAAAATGGTTTAAGAAATTCGAGATCACCTACTGGTGGGATAAGAAGGTCAAGGAGCTGAGTAAGGGTATGGCACAGAAGGTGCAGTTCATTATTACCGTGCTCCACGAGCCCGAGCTACTGATTTTCGACGAGCCGTTCAGCGGTTTCGACCCCATCAACGCCCAGATGCTCAAGGAAGAGATGCTCACCCTGCGCGACAAAGGTGCGACGCTGATTTTCTCTACCCACAATATGTCTTCCGTCGAGGAAATATGCGACCACATCACACTGATAAACAAGTCAAAAAACATCCTTACCGGAAGGCTCGACGATATCCGCCGCCAGCACGGATCGGGCATCTTCGAGGTCGAGTTCAAGGGCAACAGGGACGAACTCAAGCAGATACTCTCCCAACATTATACTATATTGGAGGACGAGAGTTCCAACGAAGCGCTCTACAATACGCTCAAGATGCATCTTCCGGAAGCTGGGCATACTAAAGATCTCGTTTCTGCCATAAACGAGCAGGTCGAGATACGTTCGTTCCGCGAGATAATACCCAGTATGAACGACATATTCATAAAAGCCGTCGCCGGCCAGCTAAAATAAGGAGGAATTATTATGGGAAAAATAGGACTGATAGCGCGGCGCGAATTCAACGAACGCGTAAAGAAAAAAAGTTTTATAATAACGACCATTCTTATGCCCGTACTGTTTGTCGGCATAATGGTGGTGATGGTCTATATGATGTCGTCAACGGGCGACAAGGTAAGGGAAGTGATCGTAGTGGACGCAAGCGGCATTATTGCCGGCAAGCTCACCGACGAAAGACTGCTGAAATTCCGAACCAGCGACGATTCTTTCGATACCCTCCGCGAACAGAGGCCCGAAGGGGTGTTCGGAATCCTGCTGATACCGGCAGACGTGATGACCAACTCCAGGAACCTGCAGTTGTATACTTACGAGGCTTCAACGGTAAGCGTGGAATCCTCCATAACGGGCCAGTTACAAAAAATAATCGAGGACGAGAAACTGAAGGCATACAACATAGAGAACCTCTCGGAGATACTCGAACAGGTCAAGACGAGGGTTACCCTGCAGACCAAGGAGTTCACCGATTCGGGCGAGGCCAAGGATTCCTCGACCGCTTTCGCGACCGTTGCCGCCACCATATTCGGGCTGCTGATATACATGTTCGTACTGCTCTACGGCACAATGGTCATGCAGGGCGTGATCGAGGAGAAGAGCAATAAGGTAATAGAATTGATGGTTTCTTCCGCGAAACCGTTCCAGCTTATGATGGGTAAGATATTAGGTATCGCCTCGGTAGCCATCACACAGTTGCTTATCTGGGTTGTCTTCATAGTCGTGGTTGGCGGTGTCGTAATGAATTTTTTCGCGGGCGACATGATGGAGGCAGCCGCCGCGATGCAGAGCGGAGGAGCTATGCCCGCCGAACTCCAGGGCCTCGACATGGAGGATGTGGCGCTGTTGAGCCGCGTCACCGATTTAGGCTATATGGGTAAGATATTGCTCTCGTTCCTGCTTTACTTCGTAGGGGGCTACCTGCTCTATGCGGCAATGTTCGCGGCGGTGGGCAGTTCGGTCGACAACGAGAAAGATACATCGAACCTGCAGCTCCCGATAACCATACCTCTTATCCTCGCTTTCGTGGTTACGTTCAGTGTTATCCGCGAACCTAATAGTTCAGTTGCCATGTGGTTCAGCATGATACCTTTCACATCGCCGATAGTGATGATGGCGCGCCTGCCTTACGGGGTTCCGGGGTGGGAACTGATTCTGTCGCTGGTCCTGCTTTACGCGACTTTCGTGGCCATGGTGTGGCTGGCGAGCAAGATATACAGGGTCGGAATATTCATGTACGGCAAGAAACCCACTTTCAAAGAGCTTTACAAGTGGATGCGGTATAAGTATTAAATAGCATAGTTTTATACAGATGGGTTCTGTCCTTTCTCCAGGGAGAGGGCAGAACCTTGATTTAACGGGGAGTGTATTTATTAAACCAAGACGGCCATGGATGTAAAAATATCCCAGGACTGGAAAAGACTTCTCCAGCCCGAATTTGAAAAGCCTTATTTCGCACAGTTGACTGACTTCGTGCGCCGTGAGTACGCCTCACAGACCGTTTTCCCGAAAGGCAGAAACATCTTTAGAGCTTTTGATAAATGTCCGTTCGACGACCTTAAGGTGGTCATAATAGGACAGGATCCTTATCACGGCGACGGGCAGGCCAACGGGCTGTGCTTCTCGGTTAACGACGGGGTACCGTTCCCGCCGTCGCTGAAGAATATTTTTAAAGAGGTGCATGAAGATACGGGAGCTCCGGTCCCCGCAAGCGGAAACCTCGATAGATGGGCAGAGCAGGGGGTGCTGCTGCTTAACGCGGTGCTCACTGTCCGCGCCCACGAAGCCGCGTCCCACGCCGGACATGGTTGGGAACAATTTACAGATGCCGTAGTGAAGGCTATTTCTGACAACAAAACGGGTGTGGTATACATTCTCTGGGGAAGTTATGCCCAAAAGAAAGGCGCAATAGTAGATCCGTGGCGCAACTGTATACTTAAAAGCCCGCACCCGTCACCACTCTCGGCCCACAGCGGATTTTTCGGAAACAAACACTTCTCAAGAGCCAACGAATATCTCCTCTCACAGGGCAAAACCGAAATAAAATGGTAGGATTATTTATACTGATTATTTCATTCTTTCCTATAAGAAAGAACGAATATCAGGGTAAAATAAATCCTATATATTTATCAATGGTTGCGATACTTCCGAGAGTGCTTTTTTGGCGGCTTCGTAGCCCCGGCCGAATATTTCGCGCGCTTTGTCGAGCTCATTATTAGCGTAAGAGTTAAGGTTATGGGTTTCGATAAGCAGGTCTGCCATACCCCGGTCGAGCAAAATATTGGAGTGGGACATCAGGTGGTAAGTCCGCTGGAGGACGTTGACGACGTTCATCTTATATCCATGAGATATTATCGGGCTCACGTTGACTGCCACGACCCTTTCGCAGTCGCCCCGGATGACAGAGACAGGAAGGTTCATCAGCACGCCGCCGTCCACATAATGGCAGTCGTCTATTTTTATTGGGGTGAAAAGGCCGGGCACGCAACATGAGGCGGCTACCCGGGGCGCTATGTCTCCGTCGCGGAAATGAACGGTCACACCGTTATCGAGGTTGGTAGCAGTGACTATCATGGGTATTCGCAGCTGCTCCAGATTGCGTACCGAAAGATTACCGTACAGGAAATCGTGCAACTGGTCGAGCAGCATGAATCCTCCGCGTGCCCTGATGGCGAACTTTGTAAAATCGCCGAATTCCTTCTCTTCGAACAGTTCGAGTATCTTGAATGGCTCCTTCCCATCGGCCAGGAAAACCCCCGCAAGCGAGCCTGCGCTCACGCCGGCTATTATTTCCGGCCACACATCGTTTTCATAAAGCGCCTGAACGGCCCCAAGGTGTGCAAAGCCTTTTATAAATCCCCCGCTCAGGGCGTAACCTGTCTGATATTTTGCCATAACTCGCACTGGAATAAATTTCAGTTATCAAAGATACTGATTTCCCGAAAATCAGCCAACCCTAAATCATTCTTTAGAACAGACAATTATCAAACCTGGTATGGAAACTACAAAAACCGGTGCGGCGCCTTCCCCTGTCGGCTTGCGGCAACCTTTAGTCGGTATCCGGCGCCACACCCCCCAACTTCCGCGCTCGGCCTGGAGCGCGGGATATCTTCATAACATTATAAATAGTAGTTTATAGTTCTCATACCACTCAAGGCGAATAAAAAAGGGCGCAGGTGGAACTTCCGCTGTCAGGTATGAGGATACCCTTGAATAGAAAGCTTCCCTCACGCCCAAGCCAGGCCCCGGCACATTCGGCAAGGGCATAACTCAAGGTTGACAACTATTATACTTACTCAAAAACCTCTCTATTCGAAGAGTCCCTCATTTCGATACGTAGTATAAAGGTTGTTTGCCTTTATGTATATGCCTTATCTATGTGCCGTTTTAACCTACACAAAGATAGCATGCTCCCTTTTTACCCGGCAAATATATAATAAAATACTTACAGCACAATTAAGTTACCACAAAAAAGTTACCTAATACGGTAATTTGTTTTATGACAAAACAACAACGAAACGAAAAATTGATATTTGCTATAGGCAAAAGACTCCAGTACCTCCGTAATAACAAAGGAGTGTCACAGATTGACGTTTATATAGAGACGAATATTAATGTAAAGCGTATCGAAGCCGGTACACAGAATATTTCTGTGTCGACGCTTTCTCTATTGTGCGATTATTATGGAGTGACCCTCGAAGAATTCTTCAAGGGTACCGGTACGAAATAGTCTCTATATCCACAAGCCTATTCCATAGTGCCTTTTTCAGGCAAGCAAAAAGTGGAAACTATCCGACTTTTACTTCTTCGCCTTTTTGCCTTTGCGCTCCTGGCGGTCCCAGGCGTTGCCATTCTCCTCGAATATAGACCAGTCGAACCCTGAATTCGCTTTCTCGGACGGGGCACTGTCGACATTCCTGTACAATTCGGGATCGACCGTTTTACGGCGCTCTTTCGCCCGCTTTTCACCTGTGGGCAGGGGCTTCTCTTTTTTGGGCGCTTTTACATAAGCCTGTTTGGCTTCCCCGGCGGAGTACCAATCTGAATCGTCGTGAATTTTCGCCTTGCCTGCTTTCTTTTTATCGTCATCCCGCACCGCCTTGGTTGAAGGCGCGGCGCTGTCAAACCCTGTTTTGTTTTTATCCTTTTTTTTCACCTGGCCGGCTTCATCGTTTTTCACGCGCGGCTCACGGGTTTTGCTTCCTTCACTATCATCTCCTTCCTTCACCTGACGGCGCGGTTTGTCTTCCGAGGCGGAATCCCTCTCCTGCGCTTTCCGGGGTTGGCGTGACTTACCTCCGCCCTCTTCGCCGAGCGGTTTGGCTATCTTGGCCAGGGGCCTGTTGTTGCCGCGACGGATTTGGTTCAGCTTGCGGATAACGTGCTCGGCATCGACGAATGGAACGCTCACGAAAGAGAAGTCGTCCATAAGTTTAACGTCCGTGATCTTATTGTCTTTAAGCCCGCACTCACGCTTAAGCAACGTTATGAGTTTGCGGATATCGTATCCGTCGTTACGCCCTACAGCTATGAAAACGCGTGCCGTACCTTTCCTGTCGACAGAGAAAGAGCGTATCTCCGGATAGGCGCTCTGGTCGAGCTCGCCGCGGAAAGCCAGTTTAAGCAAGGCGCTCAACGCAACCTCGGGAGGATAAACGGCCAGAAGTTCGTCGGCCATGTCGCCGTAATCGGCCCAGTTGTCGCCGTCGATTATCTCCTGTAAATCGTCCTTGATTTTCCGGCGCTTTATAGCTACCACGTCCTGCCCCGAAGGAAGGGTTTCTTTCTTAATCTCTACACCCAGCTCCTTTTTCAGATATCCGAAGCGGCGCATCTCTGAAGACGAGAGAAAAGTGATGGCAGTACCCTGGTTTCCGGCCCGGCCCGTACGTCCTATCCTGTGAACGTAGCTTTCGGTATCCTGCGGAAGCGAATAATTGATAACATGCGTGAGGTTGTTAATGTCTATCCCACGGGCGGCCACATCGGTAGCCACGAGGATATTTGATCGTTTGTTCTTGAAGTTTTTAAGAATCTTCTCCCGCTGGGCCTGGGACACGTCCCCGTGAAGTGCCTCGGCGGCATAACCCCGCTCCAGAAGTTTGTTAACCAGTTCGTCGACGCCTATTTTGGTACGGCAGAAAACTATGCCGTAAAATTCCGGCTCTATGTCGATGATCCTCGTCAGGGCGTCGAGCTTGTCATCCTCGCGCACCTCGAAATATATCTGGTCTGTAAGGTCGGCCGTTATATGTGTGGAGTCGGTCTTGACTACTTCCGGATCCTTCATGTAGCGCTTGGATAATTTAACTATCCTGTCGGGCATAGTAGCCGAAAAAAGCAATATCCTTCTCTGCTCGGCAGTGTGGCTGATAATTTCCTCCACATCCTCGATAAAGCCCATATTCAGCATCTCGTCGGCCTCGTCCAGCACAAGGTATTTTACATACTCAAGTTTTAGCGTGCCCCGGCGGATATGATCAAGCACCCGCCCCGGAGTTCCCACTACGATATCTATCCCTTTCGACAGTCTCCTGAGCTGCTCCGACATCGAAGCCCCCCCGTAAATCGCGGATATCGAAAGCCTCCGTAGGGAATTATATGAAATGAGTTCCTCCATCACCTGTAGGGCCAGCTCACGTGTCGGCACAAGTATGATGGCCTGTACCGTCTTGCCCGAAGGTGTAAGCTCCTGAAGCATCGCAAGGCCGTACGCGGCCGTTTTGCCCGTACCGGTCTGCGACTGCGCTATGAGGTCGTTGGTTTGCTGTAAAAGTTTGGGAATGGTGAGCTTTTGTACCTGTGTCGGTGTTTCGAAGCCCTTTGCCTTTACCGCTTCGAGCATCTGCTCGGAAAGGCCGAGCTCCCTGAATTCGTTCGTATGGGTCATTATTTTATAAAAGATTTGTATATAAAAAAGGACAGCCCGCTTGGACTGTCCTTTAGAGGGTGGAAGATGGGGCTCGAACCCACGACCCCCAGAACCACAATCTGGTGCTCTAACCTGCTGAGCTACATCCACCGTGTACGTCTTTAACAGACGTCTGCGGGTGCAAAAATAATACACTTTTTCCGATTTACAAACATTCTCCCGAAAAAGCGCCTCCCGGGCACCGCTAATCCACGTCGTCCGATACCCGCCATTCAACATAAAAAACTGAAGGGCGCCTTGTGGGCGCCCTTCAGTTTAAATACCAAACGTCTATCTGTAACCGGTACTCGGTGCGGCTGCATAGCTTATCTTAAGCGCATTAGCCTTACGGAGCTCCTGTTTAATATCGTTCACTATACCCATTCGGGTATTTTTGTCTGCTTTTATGCTCACGGTCATTTTCGACCTGTCGGCTTCGTTGAGTTTGTCTCGCTCCGCTGCTACGAAGTCAAGAATATCCTTCGGGGTGCGGAAAGCGTCGTTAAGCTGGATACGGGTACCTGTCCCCCACCTGGTATCGGTGGGAGCACCTACGTATATAAAACTTACCAACGACTTGTTTTCAAGTTTGACAATCTCCGTAGCTTCCGGAACCTGTACCTTTACTATGAGGTCTACCTCTTTCATGGACGTCGTAACCATGAAGAAAAAGAGGATCATAAAAATTACGTCAGGCAACGATGCGGTCGATATTGCGGGGGCTTCTTTACTCCCCTTTTTTCTCATTACTGCCATAACTAGTTCCCTCCTATGTTTTTAGGTTCTGCTTCTGAAATAGCCATCTTCTGCGCACTATTGATCGCTTCGCGTTGTTTATCGCTCAGATCCTTGTACTTGGCGCCGAATTTCTGCTGGGAAATTTCGTCCCTTATCTCGTTGACGGCGCGGGTCAGCTCGTTCTGTACTTTCAAATACATATCGTAGCTGGCACCACGGTCGTTCTGCAGCGAGATAACACCCTGGCTTACAGGATAGGCGCCGATAATATCTATCTGTACCATCTCCTTCTCCGGCATATTTTCATCGTCGGTAAGGTTGAGATAGAAATCCTTGGCTATATCCTTTACCTCCGTAATGCGGACTATCTGTCCTCCCGCCATAATACGGTCGCTAAGGTCAATCTTAACTTCCAGGAGGTTTCGTTCCTTGATCTGGTTGTCCAGATTCTCAGGATTGTCAACCCAGGGCGGAAGTGTACGATTGATACCGGCGTCGGTATTCATAGTCGTGGCGACAAGGAAGAAAATCAGCAGGAGGAAAGCGATATCGGCCTGCGAACTGGCGTTAACCTCGGGCGTTTTCTTTGCTTTTCTTGCCATAATAATTTCTCTTATTTCTTGTTAAACGCGCCCCTGACTTCACCGTAAATAATGGCAAGGAACGCCGCTACAATCATAATGTAAGTAGTGTAAAGACCCATGTCGGTCACGCGCAACACGAACGGGTTCGATATGACCTGATCAGGAATCTGTACCGGAGTAGTGCTCGAGAAGAAATAAGTGACTGCCAATATAACAATCATGATACCCAAACCCATAAGCGAGCGCATAGCTGCCTTGGGATTCCTGATAATGTTGATAATCGGGAATATTAACGCTACAACAATAGCAATAGCGAGTAATATATAGGCGTAGATAAGCAACGCGTCTGTTCCCAAGGCTCCCCCGACGGTGCCCACCGGGAAATCCGGGGAAGGCTCCGGATATATTATCATCATCGCCAGGAAATAAACGAGGACGATAACGCCACCGGCCATGAGTATCCTCATCAGCCATTTTATATATTTAAAAACCTTACTGCTCATAACAATATGTTATAACGTTAATTACTTCTTGTTGTATTCGGTAAGCATGTCTACCAGGATGATAGAACTGTCTTCCATATCGATAACGAGGCTGTCGATTTTGTTTACGATATAGTTGTAGAAAAGCTGGAGGATAACAGCCGCGATAAGACCGGCGAGCGTCGTCAAAAGGGCGATCTTGATACCGCCTGCAACCATGGTAGCCGATACGTCTCCGGCGGCCTGGATTTTGTCGAACGCGTCGATCATACCTACTACGGTACCCATGAACCCTAACATAGGCGCAATCGCTATGAAAAGGGAGATCCATGTAAGACCGCTTTCCATAAGACCCATCTGAACGGAGCCGTAAGAAGCGACAGATTTTTCAACAACGTCGAGGCCCTGGTCGTAACGGCTGAGGCCCTGGTAGAAAATACTTGCTACAGGACCGCGCGTGTTGCGTGCTACGTCCATAGCAGCGGGAATACCACCTGTGCGGAGTGCTTCTTCAACATCGGCGATAAGTTTTTTCGTATTTGTTTTCGACATACTCAGGTAAAGAATACGTTCGATAGCAACCGCGAGACCGAAGATAAGACAGAGGAGGATAGGACTCATCCAGCCTGCACCACCCTCGAGGAATTTCTGCTTGAGGGCCTGGTGCATCGGAACACCGTCAACGTCCGTTTCGGGATTGACTACCGTCTCTGTTGCATAACCACCCTGAGCAACAACTACATCAACAGCTGCAAAGCTCATAAAGCCTATGGCTGCCAAAAGAATAAAAAGTTTTTTCATAGCAAAATTTAGAATTGATTAGACTTATTGTTTTAGTTTGTTTTAGATTTTCCGTGACTTAAATTTTAAGTTTCTTCAAAAAAATTAACTAAAAATAAAAAAAATTGCGGAGAAAGCGGGATTCGAACCCACGATACCCTTTTGGGGTATACGCACTTTCCAGGCGCGCAC
>CAKUKW010000008.1 GCA_934663885.1 uncultured Tidjanibacter sp. | reverse complement strand
CTGTACTGTGGCCATATGGTTTCGGATCACTTCGCGGGTCTTTTCCAATATCCATTCCTTCCTTACGGCAGGCTCGTACAGGTTCTGCAGCAGTCCGAACACCTGCCGGTGAGGCTGTATATTGTAAATGGACAGGAGCCATGTCCTGCCGTTATCAGTAATTCGCCTTTCGCGGAGTTCCTCGCCCGTAACCATTACCGTACGCAGCAGCGATTCGAACGAACAAATCTTGTCGACTTCCGCCCCGGCCATTCCGGGCATCATATCGTAGACCGACAGTATATCGTCGCCCATATAGACGGCAAAGTTGCGGTTCATATCGACTACTTTCATATCGGCATTTACAAGTATCACCCCGGCCGGTATCTTCTGCAGCAGAACAGTAGCTTTGTCGTGTGCAATACGGCGCATATACGAAGCGCACATATTGTCCTCCGCCCGCCCGGAGAGCATTGCTATGGCGAAATCACGGCACGAATCGTAACCGCAGCTGCTGCAGTTCAGTTCGTCCTGCGGAGAAGTTTTTCCCACGGAAGCCAACGCCTCCTTGATCTCCTGTTCGGAATAGTGGCGGGCAACTGTCTGTGAATCAGGGACGAAAATAGCCGAAAGGTCTATATGTTTGAAATCACGGCGGGAATCGCCCACATCGCAACGGTCAATGATGTCGTACCGCTTGCGGGCCATCGACATGGACTTCAGTTTGGCAGGGCCGTTCACACATCCCCCGCTGCAGGCCAGCAGTTCGAGGAAAACAGGCTCTTTATGCGACAGTGAGTCTATATCGGTCAAAACGTCGCGTACCGCCGCAAGACCCGAAAACGACATATAGTGGACTGGTTTTACGGGTTTATGCATTCCTGCCAGCATACCGCCCTCTATGGGATAGAGACTTCCGGAACGCGAACTGTGGGGGATGAATACGTCTTCCGGGCCGGCAGCCTCCGATGCAGGGTAAACTGCCTCCGCTTCGAGCCACCCTGCAAGGTCTCCGAAAGTAATAGCCACGTCTACAAGACCGGCGAAGGAATCCGATTCCGACTTTTTGCCAATGCATGGACCCGCGAAGACGACTTTTATATCGTCGCCGTATACCTCTTTCAGCATTTTGGCGTGGGCGAGCATCGGGGAGATGACAGGAGTTATGTTCCCCGCGTGGGAAGAGTCGTATTTGCGAATGTATTCGACAACCACAGGGCAGGCTGAGGATATGTGTATATTACCTGCAGCGCCTGATATAAGTTCTTCCGTTTTGGCCGACACCATCTCCGCCCCGAGGGCCGTTTCCGATACCCCGGCAAACCCAAGGCTTTTAATGGCCGCTATCAATACTGGTACCGGTATGTCACCGAATTCGCTGACATAAGAGGGTGCCAGCGACATATACACTTTCCCGGGATGACGGTCCAGAGTATGCCTTGCGCGCGTAAGTCCGTCGCGTACCTTCTTTGCCCCGGTGGGACACACCTGCGTACAGTGACCACAATAGATACACCGCTCCTCAATTATAGAAGCCTTGTTATCCTCGACCATAATGGCCTTGACAGGACACTCCCGGATGCATTTGTAGCAGTCCTGGCAATTCTCGGGCTCTGTATATACCGGTCTCAGCATTGGAATTCCTCCTGCAATATTTTATATAACTTTGACAGGTTGACTTCTTCGTAAACCCTGTCGTCTATTACGACGACAGGCCCTTTGCCGCACATTTCCTCGCACAAACGTCCCGAAAATGCCACTTCCGCTTCGAATCCGTGTTCACGAAGGAATTGCCTGATAACCTCGACATTAGCATTATTGCCCCTGCTGAAACAGGAACTGCCGAGACAGATCTTAATACTACGGGCAGACATAATGTTACTATGATTATTTTTTAAGTTTTTGCGTAATGAGGGGAACTATCTTGTTCACATCGCCGACTATTCCAAGGTCGGCGGATTGGAAGATGGGGGCGAACTTGTCCTTATTGACAGCGATTATATATTCCGATTCCTCCATGCCCGCCAGATGCTGGATAGCTCCGGAGATGCCCATAGCGAAATAGACGTCGGGGCGCACTGTCTTGCCGGTCTGCCCCACCTGGCGGCTGTGGTCCATCAATCCGGCATCGACCATCGCACGCGAAGAAGATACCTGTGCGCCTATAGTATCTGCCATTTCGCGCAGCATCCGGAACCCTTCGGCGCATCCTACGCCGCGTCCCCCCGAAACAAGGATATTGGCCTCGGTAATGTCGATAAGGTCTTTTTGCTCCTTTACCGTTTCCCGTATCCTGACCCGGAATTTCGCCGGATCGAATTTTACATCAGTTTTAGTGATTCTACCTTCCCGTTTATCGTCCCTGGCGAGAGCTTTCATGACCCCCGGACGGACGGTTGACATCTGCGGGCGGTGTTCCTTGCAAAGAATAGTCGCCATGAGATTGCCCCCGAATGCCGGGCGGGTCATTTGCAGGTTACCGTCTTCCCCCATTTCAAGGCTCGTACAGTCGGCGGTAAGGCCCGTTGCAAGCCGTGCCGACAACCTGGGACCCAGGTCACGACCTATGGTAGTGGCGCCTATCAGTATTATGTTAGGCTTATATTCAGCTACCAACTGAGTGATCGCCTGTGTGTACGGCTCCGTAGTATACTTTGCCAATTCAGGCATGTCAGCTACCAGGACATCGTCCGCCCCGTACGCTATACATTCTTTTGCAAGCCCCTGGATGCCATACCCGAAAAGTACGGCACAGACTTTATCGTTATGCATTGCCGCCAGTTCGCGGGCTTTGCCCAGAAGTTCCATGGCCACATTCTGAAGCGTGCCTTCGCGCTGCTCGGCGAAGACCCATATATTTTTATATTGCGTATTGTCCATAGTATCCCGGTTTTAGATAACGAATTTCTCTTTAAGTTTGGCAACTATCATATCAGCGGCCTCTTCCGGAGTGAGTCCGTCGTAAAGCTGCCCTGCAGCCTTCGGGCTCTTCCCGAAAGACCTCATAACCCTGGTCGGCGATCCGCCCAGCCCAACTTTGGCCTCGTCGACATCTATATTGTCGAAACCCCATACCTCGACCTCTTTCTTATAACTCTCCATGATGCCACTTACGCTCATATAACGTGGTTTGACAGCCGAAGCCAGTACGGTAAGGAGGCACGGCATCTGCGTATCCACGATCTCATAGCCCTCTTCGGTCGCCTTCCGGACAGTGATGTCTTTTCCTGCGACGGCGACTTCTTCGACGTAAGTTACCTGCGGGAGGTCGAGATGTTCGGCCAACTGCGGACCCACCTGAGCGGTGTCTCCGTCGATGGCCTGCCGTCCTGTGATAACAAGATCGTACCTGAGTTTACGAAGCGCCCCTGCAAGCGCATTGGAAGTCGCGAGCGTATCCGCACCGGCAAACTTGCGGTCTGTAAGCAATATCGCCCTGTCGGCCCCCATCGCCATCGCTTCACGAAGGATATCGTCGGCTTGCGCGGGGCCCATAGTGATTACGGTAACGTGCGCCCGGTACATGTCCTTAAGCCGGAGAGCTGTTTCCAACCCTCCCTTATCATCGGGATTCATTATGCTCGGAACGCCTTCACGGATCATCGTTCCCTTTACCGGGTCGAGCTTTATCTCCGTGGTATCCGGAACCTGTTTTATACAAACCACTATATTCATATTATTCTTCTTTTATTTTAACAAATTGGCTGATATAACCATCCTCTGCACTTCGCTGGTACCTTCATATATCTCTGTGATCTTTGCGTCGCGCATCATTCTTTCGACCGGATATTCACGGGTGTAACCATACCCGCCGTGGAACTGTACCGCCTTGGTTGTCATTTCCATAGCAGTTTCGGCAGCAAACAGTTTGCACATTGCAGCATCGACGGAATAGGCCTGTTTCATATCTTTCTTCCACGCC
Organism: uncultured Tidjanibacter sp.; assembly: GCA_934663885.1. Taxonomy (GTDB): domain Bacteria; phylum Bacteroidota; class Bacteroidia; order Bacteroidales; family Rikenellaceae; genus Tidjanibacter. The sequence goes on along the minus strand of CAKUKW010000008.1, from coordinate 18,493 downwards.
GCCGAACGGACCAGCAGGCGGGAAGCCTGTATCCTGGTTTCCAGGTCGGCAAGCTGGAACTGCGTGTTCTGGAAAGCCGATATAGGCTTACCGAACTGTTTCCTTTCTTTGGTATAGCGGACAGTTTCGTCCATAGCTCCCTGTGCTATGCCCAGAGCTTGTGAGGCGATACCTATGCGGCCGCCGTCGAGCGTCTTCATTGCGATGCCGAACCCTTTACCGACCTGCCCCAAAAGATTTTCTTTTGGGACAATGCAGTTCTGCATGATGAGTTCGCAGGTAGCCGACCCGCGTATACCGAGCTTTTTCTCCTTCTTACCCACCGAGAAACCGGGAAAATCCTTCTCCACGATGAAGGCCGATATACCCTTTGTCCCGAGCGATTTGTCGGTCATGGCTATAATTATATAGACATCGGCATAGGCGGCATTAGTTATAAATATTTTGGTACCGTTCAGAAGCCAGTGGTCACCCATATCGACGGCTATGGTCTGTTGCCCCGCAGCATCGGTACCGGCACCCGGCTCGGTAAGCCCGAAAGCACCCAACCATTCACCCGCGCAAAGTTTCGGCAGGTACTTTTTCTTCTGCTCCTCCGTTCCGTTCTCATATATCGGTGCAAGGCAAAGGGATGTGTGGGCCGAAACCACGACGCCCGTCGTGGCACAAACCCTCGAAAGCTCCTCGACGGCCATCGAATATAGAATATTATCGCCACCCGCACCTCCGTACTGAACCGGGAACGGAATGCCCATTATCCCCAGTTTAGCCATCTTTTCGACAGTCTCTACTGGAAACCTCTCCTGCTCGTCGATTTCCCCTGCAATAGGTTTCACTTCCTTCTCGGTAAATTCCCGTATCATTTGCAGGAAGAGGCTCTGTTCTTTTGTCAATGAAAAATCCATTATATATCGTTATTTATAATCCTTTTAATAAAGCGGCAAATTACGGCAGGCATGAGAATCAAAAACAGACTCCTAACATTTCCCGTATCAGATACAGGCCCTAACTACCAATAACCTTTTGCCTGCCGTAACCGCCGCGGCGCCCTCTCCCTTGACCGAAAGCGCCTTTTACACTAACTATTCCAAATCTCCTCGTCGCTGGGAACGTGTATCCTTGCCGACAAAGGCGCTACTCTGGTAATGTTGAGGAGGTGCTTATAGGTAAAGTTTTCCGAAATAGAGTTGTTACCCCAGCTACCGCATCCCAGTGTATTGGTAACTGCAAGCCCGTTCTGGATCGACCCCCCGGCCGTAGTAGCGCATATTGCATTTACGATCACACGCGAAACAGGCAGGTCCGTACCGGCCTTAATAATATTCGCCTGGTTATTGGAGTGGATGCCGGCAGTATGTCCGCTCCCCTCGAGCGTGAGATTAGTTGTGGCAATTTCCAACGCCTCGTCGAAATATCCGTACGGGAGCGCTGCAAGTACCGGAAACATCTTCTCTTTGCAAACTATGTCGGCATTGCCCGGTCCCTCAGCCTCGATAATAATGACTTTCGTATCTTCCGGAACGGTTATTCCGGCCCTTTCGGCGATATCAAGGGCCGATTTACCGATTATATCCCTAACCATGGCACCGTCATTGAAAATGGTGTTCATCACTTTCTGTTTTTCAGCGGCCGGAACCACATATCCCCTGTTGCGGCGGAATGCTGCCATCACTTCTTCCCTGTCTTCCCTCGGATATATGAAACTCTGTTCACCCGAGCAGATTATGCCGTTGTCGAACGAGCGGCCCGTAACCACCTTACCGGCGGCAAGGTCATATTCGATATTGCGGTCCAGTATCACCTGTACGTTGCCGGCGCCTACGCCGAAGGAAGGTTTTCCGGAAGAATATGCCGATTTGACCATCGGCATGCCGCCAGTGGCTACGACTGTGTCGCATTCCCTCATAAGCTCCTGCGTCATCTCGAGTGTGGGTTCTTCGATCACCTGCACCATGCCGTCGGGTACCTCCATGGTTTCGATAGCCTTGAGTATGGTTTTCACTGCCGCAGACGAACACTTCTTCGCCTTCGGGTGCGGAGATATTATTATGGCGTTTTTGGTCTTCAGCGCGAAGATTATCTTGGACATGGGAGTCACAATAGGGTTGGTCATCGGAGTAATTCCCGCCACCACGCCTATCGGCTTGGCAATCTCTATAAGTCCGGTAAGCTCGTCGATACTGAGTATTCCCATAGATTTTTTGCCCTTGAGGTTATTCCATACGCCTTTGGATTTATTCCTGTTCTTGGATACTTTGTCTTCGTAGACTCCCATTCCGGTCTCCTCGACAGCCAGTTGCGCGAGTTCTTCGGCATTATCGAAAATGGCGCGTGCCGCCAGCTTTATGACCATGTCTACATCTTCCTGGTCGAAGTGGGTCTGATAGAAAGCCTGCGCCTTGCGCGCTTTGGCGATCATATCCTTTATTTCCTGCATTGTGAGTTATATTTAATGTAGTTGTTAGAATAATTCTGCGTATACGCCCCTTATCTCCTCTTTCGAAAGTGGAACGTAATTATTGTTCAGCAAACGTTGCTGGCTTAAGAGTACATTTTCGGTGAAGCCGTCTATATCATCCTCCTGCATGCCGTAAGTACGAAGCGGGTTTTTGGTGGTTAGCGAGCCCAATAGCTCGTCTAACGTATCATAAACACGGTCGGCGCGAACGCCGAGGAGTCCCGAATAAAGTTCGTTCACCTCTTTTATTATACCCTCCGGGGCCTTACGGTCGTATAATTTGAATATCTCCGTGAAGAACTGGTAGTTGGCATCTCCGTGAGGTACATGGTAAGCTCCCCCGAATGGATATGAAAGCGCATGCACAGCGCCTACACCCGCGTTACCGAACGCTATCCCCGCGAAATTGCTGGCGATCAGCATATCGTCCAGTCGTTCGAAACGGTATTCGGGCCCTTTTTCGGATATTCCCATAAACACATCTACAATCATCCGGATGGCTTCCCTGCAATAAATGAGGGTATAGGGATTTGATTTAGGCGAAACGTATGCTTCGGTAGCATGGATAAGTGCGTCTATGGCACTGTAGGCATAGAATTTAAAGGGCAGTCCTTTGAGAAGTTCGGGGATCAGCACCGCATCGTCGGCAAAAAGCGCATCGTCGGCAAGGCCCATCTTGGTGCGGCGCGATTTGAGCTCGGCGATAGAAATATTGGTCACCTCGCTGCCAGTGCCGCAGGTGGTGGGTACAATAATGAGTTTTTTATCCTTGAGGATAGGGATCTTTCTCTCGAAAGCATCCGTAACGTTGGAGACATCCTTCAGCACGAACAGTTTCGCAATGTCGATTACCGTACCGCCGCCCACGGCTATTACGCGGTCGTACTTTGTCCCGGCGACATCGGCGAGCATACCGTTCATCATCTCGTCCGAAGGTTCGCCCTGCCCGTACTTCTCCTGCATTACAAATTTACATTTCAGCCCAAGCCCTTCCATGAAAGGCTTATACAGGAACTCGTTGGTCAGGACCAGGTCGCCTGCGCCAAGTTCGAATTCGCGTGCGAACCGGGCGAAAGTGTCGAAACGGCTAATAACCGTTTTAAGTTTGAATAACTGCATATCGTTAATTTTTTAGATTGAACCGTTTTTCATATTCCGCCCGTAAGCCCTCCCTGAAATCCGGGTGCGCGACGGCAATCAATGCTTCGGCCCTCTGGGCCAGTGTACGCCCCTTCAGCCATGCCACACCGTATTCGGTCACCACATAATCCACGTCGTTCCTCGATGTGGTAACAGCCGCCCCTTCAGCCAACAGAGGAACAATACGGGAAACTTTGCCTTTTGCCGCAGTCGAAGGCATTGCCATAATCGAGCGCCCGCCTTTTGATATCGAGGCTCCCCGCACGTAATCCACCTGGCCGCCAGTGCCGCTGAACTGTTTCAGCCCTATCGTTTCTGAATTGACCTGACCCATGAGATCTATTTCGATGCACGAGTTTATCGACACCATGTTGTCGTTTTCCCCTATGACGGCAGGTTCGTTCACGTAATCGACGGGGAGCATTTCCACGTCGGGATTTTTGTCGAGGAAATCGTAAAGTTCACGGGTGCCCATAAGGAACGTGGCAACCAGTTTACCCGGGTGAAGAGTCTTACGGCTCCCGTTTATGACACCTGCCCTGATAAGCTCCATTGCTCCGTCGGAGAACATTTCCGTATGTATACCAAGGTCTTTTTTATCTTTAAGGAATAGCAGTACGGCATCCGGGATCGCCCCGATACCGAGTTGCAGCGTATCGCCGTCTTCAATGAGGGAGGCACAGTTGCGGCCTATCTCGCGCTCCACGTCTGTAATCACGGGACGCGGTATCTCTGGGATCGGGTCGGCACAGGGCACAATCGCTGTAAACCTTGAAAGATGCACCTTGTTCGTCGAGCCGACATAGGGCATGCATTCGTTTACCTGTGCAATAACCATATCCGATTTTTCGACTGCAGCTTTTGTATAATCGCAGGCCAGCCCGAGGCTGCAATAACCTTCCTCGTCAGGCAGCGATACATTGACAACAGCAACGTTCACAGGGAAAATATTCCCGACAAACCCGGGCATGTCTTTGAAAAATGCAGGAAGGAAATCCGCTTTGCCTTCGGCTATGGCCTGGCGTGAAGCACCCCCCACAAAATTCGTTATATGGCGGAAATGCTCCGCATTCTCCGGCAGCAGGTAGTCGCCGTAACCAAGCGGAAGCATATGATAGATATGCACGCCGTGGAATTTCTCCTTTTGGGCGACCATCTCGCGCATAATTACCTGCGGGTTGGCGGCGGCGTGGGAACAAACCACATAGTCGCCGTCCTTGATGAGCTTTACAGCCTCGGCAGCGGTAACTATCCTGTCTTTATATTGTTCTTTCCAGTCCATTTCAAGGTCTATTTTTATTCAGCAGGGCCCTTGCGAAGTTGAGCAGCTCTTCGTCCGTTTCGTTTACAAGGTGAACACCGGCATATTCGTTTCCAAGCTCTTCTTTCAGTGTTTGACCGATGATCTCTTCCATTGTTATCTGTGCGGAAGGGCAGGTCTTACATGCACCGCTAAGTGCAATCCATATTTCCCCGTCTCTTGCATCCCTGACGGCCATATCTCCTTCGTGCATACGCAACAGGGGACGTATACGCTCGTTAACGACGCGTTCGACTTTCTCCCGGAAGAGTGCGTTCCCGGACATATTATCAGGCATTCTGTTCCTCTTTTACCTGCGCGATATCCTTCGCGAGTTTCTTCTTGGCCTCCAGGTTCCCCTGACGCGCGATCATAATGCGCTGTGCCTGGGGTGAACCTGCACCGTGCATGGACTCGGTGCGGTAACCGACCGCGGCCGTACCCAGGGTTATGTTCTCTATCAGGCGCAGGATGCGCATACGGTTCTCGGTCGACACATTTGCGACACCCTTGAGGTATTTGTCAACATAAGGACCTATCTTCTCGTTACGGAAATCCTGTTCCGAGGGCATTGTGACCATAAGGCCGCCGGCAATATCTTCGGCAAGCCGTGCTATCTCGTACGGCATGCGGGTAATGTTCTGCTTGCACACGTTGGCCAGCAGAAGGTTTATCATATAGTTGCCTGCCGGCATCTTTTCGCCCTCAGCCGAACATGCTATGCCACATGCGTAGAGCGTTTCGTTAAGGTGGGTCATCTCAATGAGCTTGTCCTTGATATGACTTGCCTTCGCCGCGCCGTTGTAGTCGGCGGCAACCGCCGCCGCACCTATCAGTACGTCGCCGACGCCCACTTTGCAGCCGCCATACGACTGTCGGTGGTATCCGGCAAAACGTTCGACCATCATGTTTGCAAATTCGTATTCCCTGCACATGAACACCCGTTCGTTAGGCACGAAAACATCATCGAAAATAACGAGCGCCTCATGTCCGCCGAAACGGGCGTTGCCGAGGTCTATGTCGGCTCCTGGTTCCATCTTGCGCGTATCGCACGACTGGCGGCCGTAGATCATGAATACGCCTTCGGCGTCAGAGGGAACGGCGAACGAAACCGCATAATCCGCATCTTCCTCCTTCATGGCCACGGTAGGCATTATAAGATGCTCGTGAGAATTGACAGCGCCTGTCTGGTGGGCCTTCGCCCCGCGCACCACAATCCCGTCGGGACGTACTTCTACTATACGCAGGTAAAGGTCTGCATCGGCCTGTTTCGAAGGCGAAAGACCGCGGTCACCCTTCGGGTCTGTCATTGCTCCGTCAACAGTAAGGTCTCCCTCCTGAACAAACTTCATATAATCCGTAAAACGTTTGTGATAGTCCGTCCCCAGTTCCCTGTCCATCTCGTATGTTGTGGACCAGATGGCATTGAAGGCATCCATTCCCACACAGCGCTGAAAACATGCCGCTGTTTTCTGGCCCAGCAGACGCTGCATCTTGACCTTTTTTATCAGGTCGTCCGTACTTTGATGAAGGTGGCAGAAACGGTTTACGCTTTTGCCGGTCAGATTGGATTCCGCCGTCATCAGGTCTTTGTATTCCTCCTTTTCGGCGAGTTCGTAGGTCATAGCTACTGAATTCATCGACGGCCTTATCATTGGATGATCCACCGGGTTGTCGACAAGTTCCCCCATAAGGTAAACCTTGAGGTTCATTTTCCTCAGGCTCTCGATGTACTGCTCTTTTGTCATCATGGCGTTTTATATTTTGGTTTATTAAATTTCTATCGGTTGTACCTGCTATTTCAGTCGTACCTGTCAGGGTTTCGAATAATATCACTTGGTGTGCCCATTCGGTCCGTTTCGTTCTCTAGCGTTTCGCGCCGATAAAACTGAACTAATCCTTTCAATCGGGCTCTCAACAACCTCACGGGTCTATTTGCGGCAAATATAGCCAAGTTTTCGTTATGTTATACAAATAACAACAAGTTTCTGTGAAAAAAATAACACAAATATTTTTATCTCTTCACAATCTCTTGAGATACATAATCATAAGCTGATTTTTTTATTTGATTAAAAATTGAAATTAAATCAAATAAAATAGTTGGAAATTAAAAGCGTTAAAAATTTAACGGTTTTCTGCAAATTCAAAAGTAGAGTCGGTACCTGATTACGGAAAGGCGACTCGCCATTCCCGGACAAATGCAAAACGTACCGACGATCCTTATGATCCGTCGGTACGTTTATCATGGGGAAGAATTACTGTTACAAGCTTACATCCAGCTCCAGTCTTCTATCTCCACTTCACCCGTATATGTACATTTGATAATTACATTTTCGCTGGTTTCCACTTCGACAACGATAGTATAAGTATCACCGCTATTAGTGACGGTGTAACTACCGCCGGTGATAGCGATCTTCGTACCTACACCGTCTACGTATTTAACATATTGCGAGCTCCTTATGTTGCCGGTGCCGTCGTCAAAACCAGGAGCGAACTCAAATTCGTCGGGCATAACATCTGCCGCCGTCCTATATGTGCCGGGCACGATAACGGGATTGTCAGGATCTCCGACGGGAGCGAAACTCTCGAAGAAAAGTTTGTATCCGTTCGTAATAGAACCACTACTGCTCATACCCGTATGGAGGGTAAGATCCATGTTGTCGGCCCAGCCTACATTGCCGTAAAATTCCCCAAGGGCGCCCTCGAAAGTAAGTGTCCATACCTCCTTATCCGTAGTTACGTTTATATAAAAGGTTTTACTTTTTTGATTGTCAGTATTAACCCCCTGCGCGAATATAGTGTACTGGGTCGCGGGCGAAAGATTGTCGAACGTCTTATTATATGCAATAGCTCCGCTAACGGTCTCTATACCGGCAAGGGTTCCGTTCTCGAATGAAACGATATCGTCCGCGGTCCCAATTGCAAAGTTATAGTAAGCGGTATACGAATTCGGTCTAAAAACAACCCCGATGCTGCTGTGTGTAATTTCCACTTGTTCGATGGCCACGCTCGAGGAGCCTGGGGGCAGGGTTCCGCCGCTATCGCAACCGGTCAAATTCAAGGCCAGTAATGCTATCAAAGCCAGGAAACCTGTAAAAGTCAATAAGTTTTTCATAGTTTATTCATGTTTTTGGTTCAAAAAATAAAGTAGACAGAAAATAAAGATAGTTATTAGAAATCACAAAATCCACATTATCCGTGTAAAAAATAAAACGCAGCATACATGCCGCGTTTTATTTAATGATAATTTACCTGAATGCCCATAATTATTTCGACTGTATCAGAGACCTGATATTCTCTATCAGCATACCGACCGCAACCGAATTGAAGCCTCCCTCGGGAATTATCACATCGGCGTATTTCTTCGAAGGCTCGACGAACTCCTCATGCATGGGTTTGACTGTCTTTATATACTGGTTTATAACGGACTCCATGGTACGCCCCCTGTCCCTTACATCGCGCATGATCCTCCGGGCCAGACGCACGTCGGCATCGGTATCGACGAATACCTTTATATCCATAAGCTCCCTGAGTTCCTTATTATCAAAGATAAGTATCCCGTCCAGGATAATAACTTTTGAGGGAACCACATCGACCGTCTCATCCGTTCTGTTATGGTCTGCGAACGAATAAACCGGGCGCTCCACCGGAATACCGCTGCGGAGGGATTTTATATGTTCGACCATCATGTCGGTGTCGAAAGACTGAGGATGGTCGTAATTGAGCTTGGACCGCTCGTCATAAGTAAGGTTCGGGTGTGACTTATAATAATAATCGTGGCAGAGTGTAATAACTTGGTCGCCCTCGAAAGCCTCCTGCAGGCGCTTTACGAGTGTGCTTTTCCCTGAACCGGTTCCTCCGGCCACTCCTATGACGGTTACCTCCATAATTTCTACTCAATTTAATGTGAATGGACGGCTTTACTCACCTGCTCCACGCCAATTTAATAAAAAAGGGGCCTCCGGCTCCAAGCCGCGGCCCCTGAAAAAAATTCTTAAGCGTCTATGCGAGCGTACCTCGCGTGTTTTTCTATGAATTCGCGGCGCGGAGGAACGTCGTCTCCCATCAGCATCGAGAATACCCTGTCGGCCTCGGCCGCATTCTCTATGGTCACCTGCCTGAGGATACGCGTTTCGGGATTCATCGTTGTTTCCCAAAGCTGCTCCTCGTTCATCTCGCCGAGACCTTTATAGCGTTGGATGTGGACACCCTTGACGCCCATCTCCTCGATAGCCTGCTCGCGCTCCTCCTCTGTCCAGCAGTAACGTTTCTGGTTGCCCTTCCTCACAAGGTAAAGCGGCGGCGTAGCGATGTAAATATGCCCCAGCTCTATCAACTCCTTCATCTTGCGGAAGAAGAAAGTGAGCATCAGCGTGGCGATGTGGCTTCCGTCCACGTCGGCATCGGTCATGATTATAACTTTATCGTAGCGCAGCTTGGCGATATTGAGCGCCTTGCTGTCTTCCTCGGTACCTATGGAAACGCCTATCGCGGTGAACATGTTCTTGATTTCCTCGTTCTCCCACATCTTGTGCTCCTGAGCCTTTTCGATGTTGAGTATCTTACCCCTCAGGGGCATAATGGCCTGGAATTCGCGGTCGCGGCCCTGCTTGGCAGTACCTCCCGCGGAGTCGCCCTCCACGAAGAATATCTCGGCGCGGGCGCGATCCCTGGTCGAACAGTCGGCCAGCTTACCCGGAAGCCCCGAACCGGAAAGGACGGTCTTACGCTGCACCAGTTCCCTTGCATGGCGAGCCGCATGGCGCGCCGTAGCTGCCAGTATGACTTTATTGACAATAGCGCGGGCATCCTTCGGGTTTTCCTCCAGGTAGTTCGTCAAAGCCTGGGCTATAGCCTGGTCGACGGCTGTAGCGACTTCGCTGTTACCGAGTTTAGTTTTGGTCTGGCCTTCGAACTGGGGCTCGGCAACCTTGACTGAAATAACCGCTGTAAGGCCCTCGCGGAAGTCGTCGCCGCTTATATCGAACTTCAGTTTCGTGAGCATACCCGAATCGTCGGCGTATTTCTTCAGAGTACGGGTGAGCGCCCTGCGGAAACCCGTCAGGTGCGTACCGCCCTCTATGGTATTGATGTTGTTGACATACGAATGGACATTCTCCGAAAAACTCTCGTTATACTGCATGGCAACCTCCACGGGAATACCTTCCTTTTCGGTGTCGATATAGATGATATCTTCCGTAAGCGGGGTTCCGCGTGTAGCGTCAAGGTATTTCACGAATTCCTTGAGGCCTTCCTCGGAATAGAAAGTATCGTGAACGTATTCGCCGTTCTCATCCTGCTCGCGCATATCGGTAATGCTGAGCCTTATGCCCTTATTGAGGTAAGCCAGCTCACGCAGGCGGGCGGCAAGCGTATCGTAGCTGTATTCGGTCTCCATGAAAATGGAGGCGTCGGGAAGGAAGGTGATTTTCGTACCCGTGACCCCCGTCTCGCCGGTAACGGCCATTTCCGAAGTAGGAGCGCCGATGCTGTATGTCTGGTGGTAAACCTTGCCGTCGCGGCGTACCTCCACGTCGAAACTCGAAGAAAGCGCGTTAACGCAAGACATACCCACGCCGTGAAGCCCGCCCGACACCTTATAGCTGTCCTTGCTGAACTTCCCTCCCGCATGGAGCACGGTGAGCACAACCTCAAGGGCAGATTTACCCTCCTTCTCATGCATATCGACGGGTATACCGCGGCCGTTGTCCTCTACCGTAATCGAATTGTCCTTGTTTATGGTGACGTTTATATCCGTACAGTAACCCGCCAGAGCCTCGTCAATCGAGTTGTCCACAATCTCATACACAAGGTGGTGCAGTCCCCGCGTTCCTATATCGCCTATATACATCGCGGGGCGCTTACGTACCGCCTCAAGTCCTTCCAACACCTGGATACTGGAGGCGGAGTAATCTTCGCCGTTACCGTTTGTCTTTACATTTTCAAGTCCGTTGCTCATATTTTTTTATTTAACTTTTATATTCATTATATGGCATAGAAAATGCCCGGCACACCACTTTCAGAGGCATGAACCTGTTAGCATATTCCCAATAATTTTTTGATATCTATTTCTTCGGCTTTCCCTTTATTAAAACGTATTGTACGGGATGGATATTGCTCTATATTAGCTATGTTATGGGTAGCCATGACTATCGAAGTCCCTCCTTCCACGATACGCCTGAAAACGTCCATTATCTCCTCCGCAGCGGCCGGATCGAGGTTGCCCGTAGGCTCGTCGGCCAGTATGACCGCCGGGTCGTTTACCAGCGCACGCGCAATCGCAAGCCTCTGCTGCTCGCCGCCCGAAAGTTCGAACGGCATCCTGTACGATTTCTGCTCCAGCCCAACCACGCCCAGCACATACTCTATCCTTCTGCGCATTTCGGCGTCGTTACGCCAGCCCGTAGCCTTCATGACGTAATAAAGGTTATTGAATACGTTGCGGTCGGTAAGCAGCTGGTAATCCTGGAATACAACCCCTATACTGCGGCGCAGCCGCGAAATATCCCTGCGGCTCAACTTCCTGAGGTCGAACCCCACGATACCGCCGTCTCCCTGCCACAAAGGTATCTCGGCATAGAGTATCTTGATAAGCGAGCTCTTGCCGCTGCCCACCCGGCCGATAAGGTAGACCATCTCGCCCTCGTAAACGGTAAGCTCCACGCCTTCGACGACCATATCGCCACGGTGCCTGCGGCTCACCGAACCGGGCCGGGAAGGCTGGAAAACAGCAACGTTGCGCAATTCTATTACGGGTTTGCTTTTTATCATATCGGCACCCCTGGAACGAGGCAGATTAAACCGAACAAAGATAGCGATTTTCGGGGTTAATACCTAATTTCCGTCCATTAAAAAAGAACTAAAATATTGCATTTGCGATACGTACCATCCATAGCCGGAAATGATATTTTTATTATATCCGAAAATACATAGGTCCCGAGGGCGGTTACAATCCGACGCTATAGATAAAACCCGTGTGGGGAATGAGGTGCGTCAGTGAAAATTTTCTATTCGAATTATGGGCGGGGCTACAACTTTTCATGGTCATACATTATGCTGGGGGGGGATTTATGTGCAGTCATTACCGCCGGGATAAATTAGAGTATATTTTCTGAGAAATTTTATCTTTGCGGAAAATAATAATCCGAAAACAGATGAAGAGATTCGCAATAGTGGCAGCAACCATTCTCGCTGTGACATTATTTGCCGGCTGCGATGCACTGAAACAGGTGGGCGGGGCATACAATTTCACGAAATGCAAATACGATTACCGGTCGATCACAAATCCCTCCCTTGCCGGAATAAACTTCTCCGGAGGCATCTCCGCGGCGGACGGACGGCGTCTCGCGGCATTGCTGACCAATCCCACAGAAAGCCTGCCTCTGGCCTTCACGCTCAACCTCGACGTGACCAACCCCACTTCAAGCGACGCTTTCATGCACGGCCTGAGCTATGTCCTGAATATCGACGGCGTTGAATTTACACGCGGAAAGATAGAGAATACGCTCATGGTTGTGGCCGGACAAACAAGCGTAATGCCTTTGAATATAAACATGGATGCAATGCGGCTGCTTGGGGGCAGCTCCAAGGACGCGGCTGTGAATATGGTCAAAAACCTTGCGGGCACCGGAGACAAAAAGTCCGAAGTGTCTGTTCGCATCAGGCCTACGTTCATGGTAGGGGGAAGGGCCCTGGAATCCCCGGCCGAAATACCGGTAAACTTTTCTTTCGGCGGAAAATAGTGAAATCCTCGACTATTTTGCTTAGCTTTGGGCTCGGATAACGATATCATGCGAACTTATCCTATTACCCCAAGGCAGAGCCGTCCTTGCCGAGGAATTGAAGAAACCCATTAATAAATATTATTAACTACTAACCTTTACCAACATGAAAAAAAGTATCTTGGGCGCGGTTTTATTATGCGCATTCCTGCTTTGCGGGGTCTCCTGTTCGAAGAACGGAGAAGAAAAAATCGAGCCGGCCGTTAAGCTGACCGACGGCAAAGTCGAAGACAACACCATCTCCTTTACCGTAACCACCGAAAACGCTACCGCCTGCGCTTATTCCTACTATACGGAAGGCCAGGACGCTCCTTCCAAGGAAGAGGTCATCCTTTCCGGAACTTCCGTTTCGACGTCGGAGAGCGCATCCGTCACTATTGAAGGTCTGGAATGGGAAACCACCTATACGGTAATGGTCGCGGTTAAGAGCGGGAGCGGCATTTACGCTTCGCAGACCATTACATTAACCGTCGATAAAGAACCGAACACCATCCCGGAACTGGGCGCCATTATAGGGGCATGGGAGGCGGAAGGCTACCGTTGGGACCTCGATCACGGCAAAAGCGCGTGCTACCTGCTTACGGAAGACGGATACGATTTCGAACTCGACGAAGACGGTAATTACATAACGGTCACCATAAGGGAGTATTGCGAGCAGTATGCGAAAGATTACAACGCCGATCCGGCCAACGAAATCAAAGGGACACCCGAAGACTTTGCCGACCACAATTTCGGGGGAACATATATGTTCGCCAACATTAATGTCACCGCCGACGAGGTTGTCATCTATATGGGGCAGCGTATCGTCGGACAGGCGACCCTGGCGGTACTTTGCGTTGAGGGATCTTATACTTATGATCCGCAGACGGGCATACTTACGGTCGATGACGTAGCCATAGAAGACGACCCCCGTTCCCTGGAAATCAACGTATGGATGGATCCTGCCGGACGCATGAACTTCCGTTATTCGGATTACGATATGTTTCCGACCCCGACTTACGACGGATCGAAGTCCTATTACGCCTATGTCCCTATGATCTTCTACTGTATGCCCGGCGAAGCGTATTCCGGATAAACAAGAAAATGATACTGTGACAAACCATTTTTAAAGCCGAAGCGTACGGAAATCCGTACGCTTCGGCTTTAAAAGTTATTCTACAGCATGTTTATTTATATACAAAATACTTTCCGGCCGTTCTAAACGCATGACCGAGCCTTCATTTGTCATCACATTTCCCCGCGGGCGTAATCCACGGCCCTGTTCAGCCAGCCGACGAAAGCGGCCGTCTTTTCATACTCCGCCACAATACGTTCCAGCAGCCGTGGAGCAAGCAGGAAATCGTTGTCCACGTATTTATAGAGGCTCATATCTTCCTTCATTTTGAGATATTCCGACATGGGATGGTCGGCCGGGAAACCCACAGGAACCCTTTTGAGCGCTCCACGGCACTCGAGGACAAATCCTTGGGCCTTTTTAACAGCCTCCAGAAATTGGTCGCCATTATACAGAATATCCTCGCGGATACTTTTAATTGCCGCAGGAGAAGGCATATAAATACCGCCGGAAAGTATATTGGCGCCTATCATACCGTCATGCGTAGGCTCAATATGGAAATAATAACCGGCATTGCCCGAATTCCTGCCGCCGGGACATATAAAAGCCCCCATGTGTGTTTTGTAGGGAGATTTATCCTTACTGAACCGCACATCCCTGTAAATCCTGTATACGCAATCCTTTACCGCAAGGCCCCGCACCGAGCTGTCGAACGAAGCTATACCTTCTATCAACTGCTCCACGAAAGCGTTGAATTCGGCCTGCGCTTCTTTAAATTCTTTTTTATTGGCTTCGAACCATTCCCTGTCGTTGTTCTCCCTAAGCTCCGTAAGGAACCCTATTACTTTTTCCATATTTTTTCTTAAAGTCCTCAAATTTATTTCGTAAATATAGCAATATTCCCGCGCTTTATGGATAGACAAAAAAGATTCGTAAATTTGTCACGTAATTTTTAACCGCACATAGAAAATGGCGCTATTCAATATATTCAAAAAGAAAAAGGAAGAGGCTCCCGCAGAAGAGCAGGTCACCCAACAGGAGGAGGTCACCGAAGGACTTAAAAAGACGAAGGAAGGCCTTTTCGGGAAACTGGCGAGGGCCGTCGCCGGCAAGTCGCAAGTCGACGAGGAGATGCTCGACGAACTGGAGGAGATACTGATAACCTCCGATGTGGGCGTCGAAACAACCGTCAAGATTATCAACAACATCGAGGCTCGCGTCTCACGCGACAAATACATGAACGCCGGCGAGTTGCAGTCCATCCTGCGCGACGAGATAAGCAACCTCCTGCAGGAAAGCGAGGGCCGGGCCGACAATTTCGGGCTCGAGGTAAAGGAGGGAACCCCTTACGTCGTGATGGTCGTTGGAGTTAACGGCGTAGGTAAAACGACCACTATAGGAAAACTCGCGGCGCAGCTCCGCAAGGCGGGAAAGAAAGTCTATATAGGAGCGGCGGATACGTTCCGGGCGGCCGCAATAGACCAACTGCAGGTTTGGGCCGACCGCGCCGAGGCCACGATGGTTCGCCAGGATATGGGTTCCGACCCCGCATCGGTGGCATACGACACCCTGCGTTCGGCGGTGGCCAACGAGGCTGACGTGGTTCTTATCGACACAGCAGGCAGGCTCCACAACAAGATCGGGCTGATGAACGAACTTACCAAGATACGAAACGTGATGGCCAAGGTAATCCCCGACGCCCCCCACGAAGTAATGCTCGTGCTTGACGGCAGCACCGGGCAGAACGCTTTCGAACAGGCCCGCCAGTTCACACAGGCCACGCAGGTATCGTCGCTCGCGATTACCAAGCTCGACGGCACAGCCAAAGGCGGCGTAGTAATAGGTATCAGCGACCAGTTCAAGATACCGGTGCGCTACATCGGGATAGGAGAAGGCATAGACCAGCTAAAGATATTCGACCGCAGGGAATTCGTCAACGCCCTCTTCGGGGAATAAAGGTCATTTAATAGCACTTAAGGCGCTCGCAGCAGAGGCATTGCCGAAATACATACTACCGACATTATCCGGTCACTTCACCGTCGATCCATTTCAAAAAGTCGTCGCGGCGAGCCTGGCTGACTATAACTTCAAACTCACAGGCCGGATTCACCGTTAATTTAAGGCGGCCGTTTATGAATTTATGTATAGTTGCTATGGCGTTGATATTTACAATACAATTGCGCGCCACGCGGAAGAAGATTCTTTTGTCCAGTTCATTCTCCAACTGCCACAGTGCCTTGTCCGACAGATGCTCATTACCTTCAAAAGTGTAAAGGCTGGTGTATTTCTCACTACTCATGAAATAGGCAATGTTATTTACGTTAACATAGAGAAAATTGTTACCCTTGTTGATTATCAGCCTCTCGCGCATACTCCGTCTGTTTTGGCGGGAGTACACGGTCGAGAGGGGCGTATTTTTCTCGAATTTCTCTATAGCCGCCAGGAGAGGTTGTTCTTCGACGGGCTTCAGCAGATAGTCCACACTGTTAACTTTAAATGCCTTGATAGCGTGCTGATCGTATGCGGTCGTGAATATTACAGGCGTATCCAACTCGAGCTCTCGAAATATGTCGAAGCAATCGCCGTCGGCAAGCTCTATATCCATGAATATAAGATCGACACTATTGCTGCGCAGATACTCTGTCGTCTCCTCGACGCTCACCTTTGCCTCAACGCACTCATACGAAGGGCGGAGGTGACCTATGAGACGTTCCAGCCTTCCGGCCAGCAGGCGTTCGTCTTCAACTATAAGATATGAAATCATAAAAACGGTATTTTAGCGGTAAAACGTTCGCCGTCATCCTCCGCATCGAAAACCTTCCCGTTGGCAAGATATTGCGACGAGAGATAACGCAATCCGATGCCTAAATGCCGGGTAGCGTTTTTTTTACGTTTAACGGGGTTCGAAACAGTCATTATATCATCCCCTATCTCAATGACTGCCTGCATAGGGTATTTTTCCGTTATGATATTATGTTTGGTTATGTTCTCCACGAGCAACTGCAGGGTGAAAGGGATTACGCTTTTTTTGTCCAGATTACCGGTATCGTTTATTTCTATGCGGAAACTTTCTCCATACTTTATCTTCAGTATATGAATGTAAGAGCCGAGGAACTCGAGTTCCTCTGAAAGTTGTACCGTGGTTTTGCTCTGCATGGCCAATACATAACGGTACATGCGCGAGAGAGCGATGGTGAATTCGGAAGCACGGGGCGGGTCGGTATCAATTATGGCAACCAGGACATTGAGCGAATTGAAGAGGAAATGAGGGTTGACATGCGCGCGGAGTGCGTCGTATTTGTATTGCAGCACCTCTCTTTTTGCATATTCAGCTTTACGTAACGCTTCCCTGGAATGCCTTATATAGTAGATCATTTCCGCAACCAGGAAAGTGGTAATATAGTAGACGAGTATGCCCGCTATATCGGGGGTGAGGTCGGGTTTGAACGTTGAACGGTAGAGTAGTATGAAAAATCCGTACGCCGCAAGCATCAGTGAAAATGTTATTGCGAAATCCAATGCCACCTTAACCCATAAATTACGCGATATTCTCAGGCGTTCGGTAAGCAAAAAGATTATGAAGACGGTGAAGTATGTCATCATTATCATGGGCAGCAGGTTTATCAGATGCCACCACATGCTGTCCCTGAGGGTAGGATCCGGAAACACTTTTCCGAATTTGAGCAAACAATATGATATCCGCAGGAAAATGCAGTAACACAGTATTGCAGCCAGCAGGATCAGCGCCCGTCGGAGTCCTTTGCCTCTCTGATTCATCTTCTCGTAATCCGAATATAAGTCAATAAGCTGCATTAAATATAGTTAAAATAGCTCTAATGATAAAACAATCCTGCCCCCAACGGGTAAATATCTCTTATACTTCACGCCCGTTATACAAAAAGGTGCCGGAAACAGGTATTCCGGCACCTTCCCACTTAATTTTCCCTATTACCCCATCGACAATGAGTTACTCTTTCACACAGCGAACGGGATGTCCGTCGGATTTGCTGCTGTACCATAACGTGTGGCCGCTTTCGTCGAAGAAGTGAAAGTTGCCCCAACTGGTCAGTATCCCCTCGCTCTCGGCGTATTCCGTGGCTCCGTAGCTGATCCAGATACGTCCGCGAACGCCGATATTCATCCATTGGTAATTATCGGATTTGATCGAACCCGCCGAAGGATAATAGCCCCCTTTGCTCCAGAACCAGCCATAATCATACCGCGCGTTATCGTCGCCGAACTCTATATCGTACCACGGTGAGTCCCAGATTTCATAATTGTCTGTCTTGGGTACCATCCATCCTTCGGGACACGGATCGAAGAGCGCCTTGCCGCCTTTCTCGTCCGTCCACAGATAGTCGTCATAAGGATACAGGTCGGGCTTTATCGAATACCACCAATAATATGGCGTCTGCGGTATGCTCTCGTCTATCTCCGTCAAAATGTAGGTCGTCGGATTGGTCACCGAATAGGCAAGATTGCAATCTTCGTAAGATGTGTACGGAGTTATCGAACTACCGTATACCTGCCTTTGGTTTGTCTCGTCGATATCGAAAAGCCCTACGCCCGTGTCGCTCACCGAAGGTCCGGGGAACGGATCTTTGCGTCCCCACTGGTAATACATACCGAAAGTATTTATATCGTTCACAGTGGTAGTCGTGGCTCCGAGGTTACGGTCCATGAAAGTATATGTGTACAAACCGTTGTTGTAGGTGTAATTATCCCTGTCGGGGTTGTAGTCTATCACCCATATATGCCAG
>CAKUKW010000007.1 GCA_934663885.1 uncultured Tidjanibacter sp. | reverse complement strand
GGCGAAACCCTTTCCGACACGATTAAGGTAATAAACAGTTTTTCGGATATCATCGCTATGCGCCATCCAAACGACGGTACACCGCTGGTGGCGTCGCTCGTTTCCAGCGTGCCTATTATAAACGGCGGCGACGGAACCCACTGCCACCCGACGCAGACCCTTGCCGATATGCTTACCATCAAGCGTGAAGTGGGCCGCCTGGACAACCTTGTGATCGGCCTTTGCGGCGACCTTAAATTCGGCCGTACCGTCCATTCGCTTACGACCGCGATGATGCGCTACCCTAACGTCAAGTTCGTGTTCATCTCGCCGCCCCAGCTCGATATGCCGAGCAATATGAAAAGGCAGCTCGATGCGGCGGGTATAGAATACAAGGAAGTGGAAGATATGGAAAGCGTCATGCACGAGCTCGATGTCCTTTATATGACCCGCGTTCAGAAGGAGCGTTTCTACAACCCGGCGGAATACGAAAGGCTCAAGGACGTTTATATCCTGACCCCCGAAAAACTGAAGAAAGCCAAGAAGAAAATGGCTATCCTTCACCCTCTTCCCCGTGTGAACGAGATCGCCAAAGAGGTGGACGACGATCCTCGCGCGGCTTATTTCAGGCAGGTAGAGAACGGGAAATTCATGCGTATGGCCCTTATCGTAAAACTTTTCGAATGGAAGGACTCGGAAGGAGAGAATCCCCAGATGAAAGGTGTCGTGGTGAACCCCGAAGGATTGAAGTGCCCCAATCCCCGCTGTATCGCTTCCGTCGAAAACGTAGACCAGCTTATCCGCCCGGTCAATCCCGCTGAAGGTAAGTACCGTTGCGCTTACTGCGATACTACCGTTCGCAAAGCATAAGCCATTAGAACAAATCTCTATATATGTACGGCGGCAAAGGTGTAAAAGCCCGGCCGCCGTGTCAGTTGATTGTTGATAAATAGTAGTGAGGATTATTTATGAAATAAGCGGGAAATTAGCTATCTTTACATTCTCTTCCGGGACTCATTTTATATGTGTCGGAAAGGTGACATTTAAGCGCGGAATATAAACTACCTCGCAGCAAGTACGAGGTATTACATGGGATGGATTTTAGTATATCGAAGCAAGCTTCAGGGATGAACCCTTTTAGTTACCTCTGTCGGCTTTTCCCGCACCAGCCTACGGCTGACATACGGGCCTCCGTCGGTGATTATTTTGCTTCGCAAAACGATTCAAGAGTACAGATAAATGATAAATTTCAGCTCCGGGGTGTTTTTACCAAGAGAGTCGTTGCCGGTTTTCCTCCATCCGGGATGCGTTTTCCCCAGGGAATATGGAAGGAGCGGGCGCATGCAACCATGGGACAAGGTTGAAACAGAGGGATACCGTGTCCCTGAGCAGCAGATAAAACGGACCGCTATGACCGCATGCGTTGTAGCGGTCGGTGTTTTAGAGCCGGTTTAAATTTTTATCGATAAAACTTAAACGGACTTTTAGGAACTGCCCGGGAATTGAAGTTATAATATAAAAAGCGACGAATTATGAAAGTAGGGGTTATAATGGGTTCGACCAGCGATTGGGAAGTGATGTCGGCCGCAGCGGATACACTGGAGGAGTTCGGTGTCGTTTACGAGAAAAAAGTCGTTAGCGCCCACCGCACTCCCGACCTGATGGCGGAATACGCCAAAACCGCCAGATCGCGCGGGATAGAGGTGATAATAGCGGGTGCCGGAGGCGCGGCGCACCTTCCGGGCATGGTGGCTGCGATGACGCCGCTGCCAGTGATAGGGGTGCCGGTGAAGTCGAAGGCGCTCAGCGGGCTGGATTCCCTGCTTTCTATCGTACAGATGCCCGCGGGGGTTCCAGTCGCCACGGTCGCCATCAACGGTGCCCGTAACGCTGCGCTCATAGCGGTAAGCATCCTCGCACTGCACGACGAAGCGCTGGCCCGGTCGCTCGAGGATTTCCGCAGGAAACAGACCGAAAACGTACTTATGGCCGAACTTTAACGTTTTATGATGGAGACCCGATATATCGACATTACGCCATCCAATATTGATAAGGAGCATATATGCTGCGCTTTTTCAGACAAGAAGTGCGTCGAAGGCTATATGCTCAAAAAAGATTGGATGAAGCGTGAATTCGGTAATGGTTTCGTTTTCCGCCGGCTTGACGAACGCGCAAAGGTATTTATAGAATACTCGCCTGCCGAAACCGCCTGGGCGCCGGTTGATGCTCCGGGGTATCTGTTCATCGGATGTATGTGGGTTTCCGGTAAATATAAGGGTCAGGGCCATGCGAAAGCGTTGCTAAACAGTGTGGAAAAGGACGCGGCCGCGCAGTGTAAAAACGGGCTCGTAACTGTAGCGGGGGAGAAAAAGTTACATTTTATGGGCGACGGACAGTGGCTCAGGGCAAATGGTTTCGAGGTAGTGCAAAAACTACCTTCGGGTTTCGTATTGCTGGTAAAAAAAATAAATAAGGAGGCACCGGACCCGGTATTCAGAGAGTCGGTACTCGAAGGCCTTGCTGCCGGGAGCCATGGAATAGTCGTATATTATTCCGACAGGTGCCCTTTTACGGACCACTATGTGAACGAATCGTTGAAAGAGGCGATGGGAAAACGCGGTTTGGAGTATAGGGCTGTGAAACTTGAAACCATGGAGCAGGCCAGGAACTGTCCCTCGCCTGCGACGATATTCAGTGTTTTTAGAGACGGAAAATTTGTAACGACCGACCTGGGCGTTTGTGTGGACAGCCGTTTCGACAAGATAATTAATAAATGAAGACGATAGGTATTATAGGGGGGGGCCAGTTGGGGCTGATGATTGCCGAACAGGCGAAAATACTTGGGGCAAAGACGATCTGCCTGGATCCCGGGCCCGACGCGCCGGCCAACCGTGTATGCGACGAACATATAACCGCCGCTTTCGACGATGCGGCCGCCCTCGAGGATCTATGCCGCCGGAGCGACGTCGTGACATACGAGTTTGAGAACGTTCCCGGTGAGGTATTGATCCCTCTCGTGGAAAAATATAATATTCCTCAGGGATACAAACCCCTTTACGATTCGCAGGACAGGGTCCGCGAGAAGATAAACGCCCGCGAAAACGGACTGGATACGCCTGAGTTCGCTCTGGTGGAAGACAGAGGATCGCTGGTGGCGGGAATCGAAAAAGTAGGTTATCCGTGCGTGTTTAAGACCCGTACGCTTGGTTACGACGGCCACGGTCAGGCGGTGCTTCAGGGCCCGCAGGATAACGCGAAGGTCGAACCTTATTTCGGCAAACCCGGAATTCTGGAGCAGTTCATACCGTTCGACATGGAAGCGAGCATAGTGATGGTCGGCGACGGTGACAGGATAATAAGTTTCCCCATAGGGCGGAACATACATAAGGACGGTATTCTCGACCTTTGTATAATCCCTGCGGCCGTTTCCGGAGAAGTATTGGAGAAAATCGATGCAAAAAGCAAAGAGTTCATGCGGCGCTGCGGCTATGTAGGTATCCTGGCCATAGAATATTTTATAAAAGGCGGCGAGATATATTTCAACGAGATGGCCCCGAGGCCCCATAACAGCGGGCACTGGACAATAGAGGGATGCTCTACCAACCAGTTCCGGGAGCTTTGCCGTTTCCTTTTAGGAGAGCCGCTGCACGAACCGCAGCTCCTGGGTAACACAGTTATGAAGAACATATTAGGGCAGGATTTAGGGGAGGCCGAAGGGATAGAAAAAGAGAATTTACCGGACGTTTATGTCCATATTTACGGCAAAACCGTAAGCAAACCCAAACGCAAAATGGGCCATATAACATTTACCGGAGCCACTGCCGGCGAATATGAGAAGAATTGGAAAGACAGATTCGTTAAATAATGAAGAACAATTACCGGATTTACGTTGAAAAGAAACCCCGTTTCAGGGTCGAGGCCCAGAGCCTTCGCGGCGAACTGAATGAAAACCTTGGTCTGGATATAAAAACCCTGCGGCTGCTGAGTGTTTACGATCTCTTCGGCTTTACGCCGGAGCTGCTGGAAAAGAGCCGCTATTCCGTTTTCGGGGAAATCGTTACGGATACTGTCGGGGACGAATGCGAGCTGGAAGGCAAAAAATATATTGCCGTCGAATATTTGCCCGGGCAGTTCGACCAGAGGGCGAGCTCTGCCGCCGACTGCGTGAGGCTCATCGACCCCGCGGCGGACATATCGATAAAAAGTTCGCGCCTGCTCGTTTTTGACGACGATACCCCCCCCGAAGCTATCGCGAAAATAAAGAAATACTATATAAACTCCGTCGAGTCGAGGGAAAAAGACCTTAGCGTGCTGAGCGACACCGAGAACGCGTATGTGAAACCGGTTCCGGTGCTGGACGGATTCAGGGAAATGGGTGAAGTGGACCTTGCCCCGTATTGCAGTCGGAACGGACTTGCGATGAACGCCGACGACCTGCGCGAAGTCGTCATCTACTTCCGCGGCGAAGGGCGCGACCCTTCCGAGACGGAGCTGAAGATACTCGATACTTACTGGAGCGACCACTGCCGGCACACGACGTTCATGACCGAGCTCGAACGCGTATCGATAGACGAGTCGTTCATGCGCTTGGAGATGGAGGAGTCGCTCGGCCTCTACCACAGGATGCGGGAGGAACTGGGCAGGATGGATAAGCCCGTCTGCCTGATGGATATGGCCACTATAGGCGCCCGTTACCTGCGTAAAAAAGGGTTGCTCGACGACCTGGAAGTAAGTGAGGAGAACAACGCCTGCAGCATTTTGATAGATGTCGACGTTGATGGCGAAACCGAAAAGTGGTTACTGCAGTTCAAAAACGAAACCCATAACCATCCGACGGAAATAGAGCCGTTCGGAGGTGCGTCCACATGCCTCGGGGGAGCTATACGTGACCCGCTTTCGGGCCGCAGTTACGTTTACCAGGCAATGAGGGTCACCGGTGCAGGCGACATTTACCTGCCCGTTTCCGAAACTTTGGAGGGTAAACTTCCGCAGAGGGTTATAAGCACCAAGGCGGCACACGGATATTCGAGCTACGGCAATCAGATAGGACTTGCAACGACCCATGTAAGGGAAATATACCATGACAACTATGTAGCCAAAAGGCTCGAAGTGGGCGCCGTCGTAGGCGCGGTCAAGGCGGAGAATGTCCGGCGCGAATCACCTTGCGAAGGCGATATCGTACTACTTCTGGGCGGACGTACCGGTCGCGACGGCATAGGCGGGGCGACGGGCTCTTCCAAGCAGCACGATACGAAGTCGCTCGAACAGTGCGGCAGCGAAGTTCAGAAAGGCAACGCTCCTGAGGAACGCAAGCTGCAAAGGCTTTTCCGGCGTCCGGAGGTGACGCGCCTTATCAAGAAAGCGAACGATTTCGGGGCGGGAGGCGTGAGCGTGGCTATCGGGGAGCTTGCGGACGGACTCGATATATACCTCGACCGGGTACCGACCAAATACAGCGGGCTGAACTCAACCGAGCTGGCCATAAGCGAGTCGCAGGAGCGCATGGCCGTTGTCATAGGGCCGGACGACAGGGCCGAATTCGAAAAATACTGCGCCCAGGAGAATGTCGAGGTTACCTATGTGGCCGACGTGACGTCTCTGGAGCGTATGAGGATATTCAACGGAGACGTTAAAATCGTTGACCTGAGCCGTGCTTTTATCGACAGCGCGGGGGCGCCACATTACGCCATGGCCGCCGTGGGAGTGGTGGAGGATAAAGATCCTTTCCGCCGTAAAATAGAGGGCCGTGACCTGCAGGAAAAAATGTCGAAGAATCTTTCCGACAGGAATGTGCTGAGCCAGAAGGGTATGATAGAGATGTTCGACTCTACGGTGGGGTGCACTACGGTGCTGATGCCCTTCGGAGGTAAAACCCAGCGCTCCGAAACGCAGGTGTCGGCCCAGAAGATACCCCTACGCACCGGGTTTACAAATACGGCCAGCGTGATGGCTTACGGGTATAATCCGTTCATAAGCGAGTGGAGCCCTTACCACGGTGCGGCATATGCTGTTGTGGACGCTGTAACCAAAGTGGTTGCCGCAGGCGGTAAGTATGAAAAAATGCGGTTCTCGTACCAGGAATATTTTGAGAAAATGACTTCGGAGCAAAGTTGGGGCAAGCCTATGGCGGCGCTCCTGGGTGCTCTGAAGATGCAGGAAGGGTTGGGACTCCCGTCGATAGGCGGCAAGGACTCGATGAGCGGTACCTTCGGCAGTATCAACGTGCCCCCGATGCTTATGGCTTTCGGTATTACGGCCGCTGATGCAAGGAAGCTCATAAGCACCGACTTCAAAAGGGAGGGCAATTACGTTTATCTCATCAAACATACGCCGAAAGGAAATTATATGCCCGACACCGAATTGCTGAAGGAGAACTGGGAGGCGGTAAACAGGCACATTGAAAACGGCGACATAGTGTCCGGATATGCGGTGGGCTTCGGCGGAGTGGGCGAGGCTCTCGCAAAAATGGCTTTCGGGAATAATATCGGGGCCGATATAAGGATTAACGAGGAGTTGCTGTTCGATTATTCCTATGGTTCGGTCGTGGTGGAAAGTACGCGCGAACTGGTGTCGAGCAATGTTATTTTCCTGGGGACTACGATGGACGATCCCGCCCTTACGGTAAACGGGGTTAGGATGCCTCTGGAGGCGCTGTGGAGATCGAACACAGAGAAATTCGCCAAAATATATCCCGACCGGGCGGAGTCCAAGGGCGTTTATGAGATCGTACCCGCGGGAGATGGAGGGTTTAATTACACCGGCCCCTCGGTGGAAAAGGTCAGGATTTACCTGCCCGCTTTCCCGGGAACCAACTGCGATTACGATACCGCCCGCGCTTTCGAAAAAGCCGGTGCAGATACGAAGATAGGAGTTTTCCGCAACCTTACAGGAAAGGACATCCTCTCTTCGATAGATGAGATGGCTGAGGATATACGCAACTGTCATATTTTTGTCATAAGCGGGGGATTCTCTATGGGAGACGAGCCGGACGGAAGTGCGAAGTTCATAGTAAACGTGCTGAACAACGAGAAAGTGGCTTCCGAAATACACGCCCTGCTGGACAGGGGAGGTCTTATACTCGGTATATGCAATGGTTTCCAGGCCCTGGTTAAGTCGGGCCTTCTGCCTTACGGCAGGCTGGGTACGGTAACGCAGGATTCGCCGACCCTGTTCCGCAACGATATTAACAGGCATATTTCGCAGATGGTGAGCACAAGGGTGTCTACGCTGAAGTCGCCTTGGCTTGCGGGCTTCGAAGCCGGAGAAATACATACCATTCCCATGAGCCATGGCGAGGGCAAGTTCGTAGTGGGCGACGAAATGGCTAAAGAGCTTTTCGCCTGCGGGCAGGTTGCGTTCCAGTACGTGGACGGGGAAGGAAAGCCTACGGCCCAGTCGCCCTACAATCCGAACGGCTCTGGTTTCGCTATCGAGGGGATTATCGACCCGAGCGGGCAGATACTTGGTAAGATGGGCCACATGGAGCGGTATGGTGAAGACCTGTTGAAGAATATTCCGGGTAACAAGTCGCAGGATATATTCCGCAATGCGGTGAATTACTTTATGAAGAAGCAGTAGAATAAATAATAAAAACTCAAAAAAATGGAAAAGCTTAAGATGCTTTACGAAGGCAAGGCGAAGCAGATCTACGAAACTTCGGATCCCGATCTTATCGTCGTACATTACAAGGACGATGCGACCGCCTACAATAACCTTAAAAAAGCCACTATCGAGGATAAGGGCGTGCTTAATAACAAGATTTCCAGCATTATTTTCGAATACCTCGAAAGAGAGGGGGTTAAAACCCATTTCGTCAGACAGCTCAACGGTCGTGATCAGCTTTGCCGAAGGGTTACGATCTTTCCGCTGGAGGTGATAGTGCGCAATATAATAGCGGGGTCAATGGCCAAAAGACTCGATATTCCCGAGGGAACCAAGCCTTCGAACACTATCGTGGACCTCTGCTATAAGAAGGATGAGTTGGGCGATCCGCTCATCAACGACGACCACGCGGTAGCTCTTGGCGCCGCCACTTATGAAGATCTGAAGGTTATGTACGACATGACCCGCAGGATAAACGAACTACTCACGGAACTTTTTGCGAAGATGGGTGTGACGCTCGTGGACTTCAAAATAGAGTTCGGCCGCACGCATGACGGCGAGATCGTCCTTGCCGACGAAGTCAGCCCTGATACCTGTCGCCTGTGGGATATGAAGACCAATGAAAAACTCGATAAAGACCGTTTCCGTCGCGACCTTGGCAAAGTCCGGGAGGCTTATGAGGAAATATTGGCGAGGCTTTCTAAATAAAGATTTTAATAAAAACCGGCGCAAGGAGCGCGGACAAACAAGATGATAATTCAGGACAGGCAATTGCACGAAGAGTGCGGGGTTTTCGCCGTTTACGGCACGCAGGGTGCGGCTACTATGACCTATTACGGGCTTCACGCCCTCCAACACCGGGGACAGGAAGGCTGCGGTATAGTGAGGGTTAAGAACCGTGAGTTCAAAAGGATCAAAGGAGAGGGGCTCGTGACGGAAGTTTTCAGTGAGGAGAATCTGGCCACGCTCGACGGCGACATGGCCATCGGTCACGTTCGTTACACTACAGCCGGTGGCGGTGGGATAGAGAATGTACAGCCATTCATGTTCAAGCATAGCACCGGTGATTTCGCGCTTGCCCACAACGGAAACCTAGTCAATTCCGTCCAGTTGAAACTTTACCTGGAGGCGAGGGGCAGCCTTTTCCATTCTACGTCCGATAGCGAGATATTGGCCCACCTTATCAAGAAGGAGACCGACAACCGCGACCGCCTGTACGCGATACTCGAGGCACTCAACATGGTCGAAGGGGCGTTCGCGTTCCTGATAATGACGGCCAGCAAAATATACGCCGTAAGGGACAAGCACGGCCTGCGCCCTCTCTCACTGGGCAAGCTGCCGGGCGGCGGTTACGTGGTAAGCAGCGAAACGTGCGCCTTCGAGGTCGTTGGCGCCGAATTTATCCGCGATCTCGAACCCGGTGAAGTGATAGTTATCGACAGCAATGGTATAACCAGCTACGACTACTCCAAATACAAGCATTACAATATGTGCTCAATGGAATATATCTACTTTGCCCGCCCCGACAGCGATATCGAGGGAGTGAACGTGCACGCCTACCGTAAAGAGAGCGGGAAGCTGCTTTTCCAGGAGGCGCCCGTGGAGGCGGATATAGTGATTGGGGTTCCCGATTCGAGCCTCAGCGCGGCCATAGGCTACAGCGAGGCCAGCGGCATCCCTTATGAGATGGGCCTTATCAAGAATAAATACATAGGCAGGACATTCATCCAGCCATCGCAGGATCTTCGCGAAAAGGGGGTTAAGATGAAGCTTTCTACAGTGAGGAGCATTGTGAGCGGCAAGAGGGTGGTGCTTATTGACGATTCCATCGTGCGGGGTACAACTTCGAAGCGCATAGTGAGGATGCTGAAACAGGCGGGAGCTACGGAGGTACACCTTCGTATTGCCAGTCCCCCTTATGCACATCCCTGCTTTTATGGCGTGGATACCGCCACTTATGAGGAACTTATATCTGCGCGGATAAAAGACCCGGAAGAGGTTTGCCGCATATTGGAAGCCGATTCGCTGGCTTGGCTGTCGCCGGGGTCGTTGTATAAGGCGGGCAGCCGCAAGGAACTTTGCACGGCATGCTTTACGGGAAAGTATCCTACCGAGCTCTACCAGACGTACGAGGAGGCAAATAAAGAGGGGAAGTTTTAAATTATGAATTCAGAATTATGAATTGAGGATTCTCAGAACGGGGATTATAATTTATAATTCATAATTAGATTGCTATGGCTAAGAGCTATGAAAAAGCGGGGGTGAACCTCGAAGCCGGGTACGAATCGGTGAAGCGTATTAAGAAACATGTGGCTTCTACGGCCCGTACCGGCGTTATGGGCAATATAGGCGCTTTCGGCGGCATGTTCGACCTGTCGGCGCTGAATGTAAAAGAGCCGATACTTGTAAGCGGCACTGACGGCGTGGGCACCAAATTGAAACTCGCTTTCGAGACGGGCATTCACGACACTATCGGAATCGACGCGGTGGCGATGTGCGTGAACGACGTTCTGGCGCAGGGTGCCGAACCGTTGTTTTTCCTCGATTACATCGCATTGGGTAGGAACGAGCCCGCGGTCGTGGAGGCTATTGTCGCTGGTGTTGCCGAAGGATGCCGTCAGGCGGGATGCGCCCTTGTGGGCGGCGAGACTGCCGAGATGCCTGGCATGTACGCTGAAGGGGAGTACGACATAGCGGGATTTACCGTGGGGGTAGTCGAGAAATCGAACCTTATCGACGGCTCCAAGGTCAGGGCCGGGGATGTACTGGTGGGTATAGCTTCCAGTGGGGTTCACTCCAACGGGTTCAGTCTGGTACGCAAGGTCTTATCCGACGCAGGCCTCGACCTTAAGAAGGTTTATCCCGAACTTCATGAGAGTAAGCCGCTCGGAGAAGCGCTGCTGACACCTACGAAGATATATGTCAAACAGGTACTGGAGGTTATCCGGGATTGCGATGTACACGGGATAAGCCATATTACCGGTGGCGGGTTCGACGAGAATATTCCCCGTATACTTAAAGGGGGTCAGGGCATCGAAGTGGACGAGTATTCATGGGATATACTTCCGGTGTTCCGCTTCCTTGAAAAGTATGGAAAAATCCCGCACCGCGAGATGTTCAATATATTCAATATGGGCATCGGGATGGTGATAGCAATGGACGAAAAAGAAGCCCCGAAGGCTATCGGAATACTGGAGGCCCACGGAGAAGCGGCGTCGGTTATCGGCCGCGTAACCGAAGGGGATGGCGTAACGATAAAGGGTTGACAACTTCTTTCAGGATGCGGCGATATCGGGAATGGTATGCCCGGGTAAACGGTCAGGCTTTACAACATGTAAAATAAGATAAAATGTCTGGTAATAAAATAGCGGTGCTTGCGAGCGGCAACGGCAGTAATTTCGAGGCCATAGCGGCTGCCTGTGCCGAGGGGCGTATTCCTGCCGGCGTAGTCCTGTTGGCCTGCGACAGGCCCGGGGCTTACGTGATTGAAAGGGCCGGGAAGTACGGCATAGACACCTTCGTTTTCAATCCTAAAGATTATCCGTCGAAGGCAGCGTATGAGAAAGAAATCGCCGACAGGTTGGATGAGAAGGGAGTCGATCTGGTATGCCTTGCCGGATATATGCGTCTCATATCACAGGAACTGCTCGGCCGGTACGGCGGCAGGATCATCAACATACATCCTTCCCTGTTGCCCGCGTTCAAGGGGGCCCATGCCATAAAAGAGGCTTTCGACAGTGGTGCGAGGGTCTACGGCGCCACGATCCACTGGGTGGACGACACGCTCGACGGCGGCGAGATAATAGCCCAACGCGCTTTCCATTACGAAGGCGGCAGTATGGCCGAGGTCGAGGAGCGGATACATGCACTTGAGCACGAACTTTATGTAGATACGGTAAACGTAATACTGGCAGGTATAGGTAATTAATCCGCCCACTGCAGGGGAGTAAACCATTAGAATAAACTGACAACAAAATCATGGGAAAATGAGGGCTTTAATTAGTGTAAGCGATAAAACCGGATTAGTCGAATTCGTAGGCGGGCTCCGCTCGCTCGGATGGGAAATAATAGCCACGGGAGGGACTATGAACCTGCTTCGCGAATCGGGCATAGAGGTCATAAATATAAGCGACGTAACGGGTTTTCCGGAGATATGCGACGGAAGGGTAAAGACGCTACATCCGAAAGTACACGGCGGGCTGCTCGCACGGCGGGACGACGATAGCCACCTGCAGGCGCTCCGCGAGAACGGTATCGGATTCATCGATATGGTATGCGTGAACCTTTACCCGTTCAGGCAGGCGATAGCCAGGCCCGGCGTAGACATAGAGGATGCGATAGAAAACATAGACATAGGCGGCCCCTCGATGCTCCGTAGCGCGGCCAAGAACTACAGGGACGTGACCGTCCTCTGCGACCCGGCCGATTATGCGCGGGTCATCGGCGAAATACGCGAGGGCGGCAACACTTCGGCCGGTACGCGCCTGGAACTTTCGGCTAAAGCATTTACACATACGGCGCAATACGACTCCCGCATAGCAATGTATATGCGCGAAAAGGCGGGGCTCGCTGAAAAACTTTTTCTCGATTTCGATATTGTCCAGACGTTGAGGTACGGCGAGAATCCCCATCAGGAGGCAAAATTCTACAGGCAGGAGGAAGAAACGCCCTATTCTCTGGCTTTCGCCCGCCAGTTGAATGGCAAGGAATTGTCATATAACAATATACAGGATGCCAATGCGGCCCTCAATATAGTCAGGGAATTCGGCGAGCCGTTTTGCGTAGGGCTGAAACATATGAACCCCTGCGCGGCAGCTGTCGGTAAGGATATTGCAGAGGCTTGGCGGAAAGTATATGAGGCCGACACAGTCAGCATTTATGGGGGTATAGTGGCCGTGAACAGGCCTGTCGACCGGTCTACGGCCGAGGCCATGAAACCTGTTTTCCTCGAGATAATCATAGCTCCATCTTTTACAGAGGAGGCACTTGAAGTATTGCAGGCGAAGAAAAACCTGCGTCTCCTCGAAGTGCGGATGAACAGTGATAGTCCGGCACAGAAACAGCTTGTGAGTGTGAACGGCGGCCTGCTCATTCAGGATCTGGATACCGAAACGGTAAAATTGAACGAAGGCATGGCCGTGACCTCTAAAAAGCCGACGAGGGAGCAACTGCACGAGCTCGATTTCGCATGGCGGATAGTGAAGCATGTTAAATCTAATGCCATAGTCGTCGTTAAAGACGGTTGTACCGTCGGTGTAGGTGCGGGCCAGATGAACCGTGTGGGCTCGGCCGGAATTGCGTTGAAACAGGCGGCTGAAAAAGGCATTGCAAGCGGACTGGTGTTGGCTTCAGACGGTTTCCTGCCGTTCGACGATACGGTTACCATGGCGGCGGCGTATGGGGTGGAAGCGATTGTGCAGCCGGGCGGGAGCGTGCGGGACGAAGATTCCATACGGAAAGCGAACGAGCTATGTATTCCGATGTTGTTTACGGGTATGCGCCATTTTAAACATTAGATATAAATCGGATGGGTGTAATTATTTTTAGATAATATGGTTGAAACCTATAATAATGCCCGGGAATTTTAAAAAAAGTATGACTTACGCGGAGGCCTTGAGGAAAACGGGGCCTTCCGCTTTTTCGTCTATGGCTAAGATTGTGGGTCCCGTATGCAACCTCGATTGTCGGTATTGCTATTATCTGGGAAAATCAGCTCTTTACGGGGGTATGAGTTCATTTATGTCAGAAGACATACTTGAAGAATATATCCGTCAGTATATAGAGCTTAACGCGGCACCGGTCGTTACATTCTGCTGGCACGGCGGTGAGCCTTTGCTGGCCGGGAAGGAGTATTTCCGGCGGATCATCGCGCTGCAACGTAAATATTCCGGTGACAGGAAAATAGAAAATACGATACAGACGAACGGCATCCTCATGGATGGCGAGTGGTGCGGATTTTTCAGTGAGAACGGTTTTCTTGTTGGGATATCGCTGGACGGCCCGGAAGATATACATGATGAATACAGGAGGGATTGCGGCGGGCAGCCTACTTTCGGACGCGTTGTGAAAGCCTTGGAGATGATGTCGGCGGCGGGCGTGGAGTTCAACACCCTCTCGGTCGTCAATAATCTGAGCGAAGGCAGGGGGCCTGAAGTTTACCGCTTCCTGAAGTCTGTGGGCGCCAGGTATATGCAGTTCCTACCGGCGGTAGAATATATGGCCGACGGAAATATAGTCCCGCCGGGGATGCAGGCGTCCGTTCAGGCTGGATGGTCGGTTTCGGCGGAGGGTTTCGGGCGGTTTATGAACGACGTTTTCGATCAGTGGGTGATAAGCGATGTCGGCCGGTGCTACGTGCAGATTTTCGATGCAACGCTTTCACATTATGTAGGCTTGCAGCCAGGCCTGTGTTCCATGGCCGGAACATGCGGCGACGCATTGGTTGTCGAGCACAACGGCGACGTGTATTCGTGCGACCATTTCGTTTATCCCGAATACCGCCTGGGGAATATAACGGAGACCGATATGGGGTCGATGCTCCGGTCGCAGCGGCAATTCTCTTTCGGACTGGGCAAGCGTAATTCGCTGCCGGGGCAATGTGCCGGATGTAAATGGCTTTTCGCCTGCCGCGGAGGTTGTCCCAAGCACCGGTTCGATACGACTGCATCGGGAGAGGCCGGGCTGAATGCTCTCTGCGCTGGATATAAGACGTTTTTCAGCCATGCCGATCCTTATATGAGGTTCATGGCGGAACGGCTCCTTGCCCAGCAGCCGCCCGCGCTGGTAATGAGGTGGGCCCGCCAAAAGATGGGAATAGGTTGAAGTTCCGGTAATTAACTCCATTGCAGTCCGCAGATGGTGGAATCTTTGGATTAAAAGGTTATTTTTGTGAGACGAACGATGGATATCAGGTTTCCGGAAAAGTACGGAGAAAGGAACAGGCGGCTACGTCAGTAAGAGCGGATGGGTTCCGCGTGCAAGAAATGTAAGGATAATAAAATATATGGGAAAGCACATTTATACCGCCGCTCTGGCGGCGGCAGGTTGCCTGGGGGCGGTTGCGTGCGGAGCTGACAAACAGGAGCCTGTCATGCCGAACTATGTGATTATCCACCTGGACGACATGGGATACGGTGACCTCTCCGTAACGGGAGCCACGGGGTACCGCACCCCTAACATCGACAGGCTGTGTAATGAAGGCATGCGTTTTACACACTTCTACAGCGCGCAGGCCGTGAGCAGCGCTTCGCGAGCCGGACTCCTGACAGGTTGCTACCCCAACAGGCTTGGGTTCGCGGGAGCATTCAACCCTTCGTCGCCTACGGGCCTTTCGCCCGACGAACAGAGCATTGCTTCATTGTTGAAGGAAAAAGGGTATGCCACCAGCGCAGTGGGAAAATGGCATCTGGGCGACCATCCCGAATTCCTGCCCCTCAACCACGGTTTCGACGAATACTACGGGCTGCCGTACTCAAACGATATGTGGCCGTGGCACCCTACGGCCAAATACCCGCCCCTGCCGCTTCTGGAGGGTAACGATATAATAAATCCCAATCTGACGGCTGATGACCAGGCCATGCTTACTACACAATATACCGAGAGGGCCGTGAAGTTCATAGACTCCAATACCGACGGGCCATTCTTCCTTTATCTTGCCCACACGATGCCGCACGTGCCGCTTTATGTATCTGACAAGTTCGCAGGTAAAAGCGGAATCGGTCTTTACGGTGACGTGATGATGGAGCTCGACTGGAGCGTGGGCGAGGTGTTGAAGGCGCTCGAACGTAACGGACTCGATAAAAATACCCTTGTAATATTTACTTCGGATAACGGGCCGTGGATAAATTACGGGGACCATGCCGGCTCCACGGGAGGCCTGCGCGAGGGTAAAGGCTGTACATTCGAGGGCGGGCAGCGCGTACCGTGCATAATGCGCTGGCCCGGGAAAATTCCTGCGGGTGTGATAAACAATAACCTTATCGCCTCGATAGATATATTGCCCACGATAGCGGGTTTCAGCAATGCACCGCTACCGGAAAAGCATATCGACGGTGTGGATGTGTCGGAGATGCTTCTCGGCGATTCCGATGCCACCCCGCGTCAATATTTTCTTTATTATTACCGGCGGAATAATCTGGAAGCTGTCAGGAATGACAGGTTTAAACTGGTATTCCCCCACGAGGGGCGCACCTATACGAAATACCCTCCCGGCAACGGCGGGATACCTGGCCGTGATGTGGAATTCGAACCCGTGCCGATGGCGCTTTATGATCTGCGGCGCGACCCGGGCGAGCGCTACGATGTCGCCGGGCTATATCAGGAGGTAGTGGCGGAGCTTAGGGCAGTGGCCGATATGGCCCGCGGGGATATGGGTGACGACCTGACCGGTGCTCCGGGTCAAAACCGCAGGCCTTTGGGCAGGGTGGCCGAGCCGAGGCGATATGACGTTCAAGGGGTTAAATAATTTATTGCCGGGCCCGAAATTGAGATAACCGGAAGATAAAATTTGTAAGTGTATAAAAATATGAAAGTACTTGTGGTTGGAGGCGGAGGCCGTGAACACGCGATAGTGGACGCGCTTTCGAAATCAAAAAAGGTATCGGCCATATATTGCGCTCCGGGTAACGCGGGCATAGCACGGCAGGCCGAGCTGGTTCCCCTGAAGGATACCGATATCGAAGGGCTGCTGGCATTCGCGGCGGGCAATGAAATAGATCTTACTGTCGTGGGCCCCGAGGCGGCGCTCGAAAAGGGTATCGTGGATGTTTTCCGTTCGCGTGGGCTGCGTATATTCGGGCCGGATAAAAGTGCGGCTCGGATAGAGTCGAGTAAGGAGTTTGCTAAAATGCTTATGCTGAAACATGGAATCCCTACGGCACGATACAGGGCCTTTGAAGATTACGGACAGGCTTTGGAGTACGTCCGGCACGGCTCTTTTCCTGCGGTGCTTAAATATGACGGCCTGGCCGCAGGCAAGGGAGTTGTGATAGCGCAGAGCCTTGAAGAGGCCGACGAGGCGCTCAGGGATATGCTCCTGGACGATAAGTTCGGTCACGGGAAGGTAGTCGTAGAGGAATACCTCGAAGGGCCCGAATTCTCGTTCATGTGCTTTGTGTCGGGGGAAGATGTTTATCCCATGGTATTGGCGCAGGACCATAAGAGGGCTTACGAAGGTGACAAAGGGCCCAACACCGGAGGTATGGGAGCTTACAGCCCGGTTCCTTTCGTAACTGTGCAGGAGGAGGAGTTTGCGCTGGAAAATATTATGCGGCGGACGGCTGCGGCGATGGTTGCGGAAGGGTGCCCTTTTACGGGAGTACTTTACGGCGGCCTTATGAAAACCGAAAGCGGTATAAAGGTTATAGAATTCAACGCCCGCTTCGGTGACCCGGAAACTGAGGTGGTGCTGCCCCGCCTTAAAAGCGACATTTACGATATTTTCCGGGCTATTGCGGCAGGCGAACCTGTAGGGATGATAGAGTGGGACGACCGCGCGGCGCTCGGGATCGTGATGGCTTCTAAAGGTTACCCGGGCGATTGCTCGAAAGGATCCGAAATTAAGGGACTTAACGATACCGGAACTATGGTATACCATATGGGTACTGCCAGTATGAACGGTGCGACTGTTACGGCCGGGGGGAGGGTATTGCTTGTGGTAGGACGCGGCGGAACGTTACGCGAGGCACAGGAAAATGCATTGAAAGGCGTTACGTCAATAGACTGCGATAACCTTTTTTACAGGAAAGATATAGGCTGGCATGTTCTGAAATAGCATTATTGCAGCCGGTTTTAAAGTAATGAATTAATAATTGTTAAAGATATGGTAATAAGCGGAAAAGAGCTCTCGGTGTCGCTCAAGAAAGAAATGGCGGCGCAGGTTGAAGAATTGAAGAAAAAATACGGGCGGACGCCCTACCTTGTCGTAATACTGGTGGGAGAGGATGCGGGTAGCGTGTCTTATGTTACTGGAAAGTCGAAGGCCGCCGACGAAATAGGCATAAAGAACGCGACTATACGCAGGCCGGAAACGATTACCGAGGCGGAGTTGCTGGAGATCGTCTGGGAGCTTAACAACGACCCGCAGGTAGACGGCATATTGGTGCAGTTGCCTCTCCCTGAACACATCGACTCGGATAAGATAATAGCGGCAATAGACAAGGACAAGGACGTAGACGGTTTCCATCCGCTCAACGTGGCCGCCCTGTGGCAGAAACAGCCCTGTGCTCTCCCTTGTACCCCGAAAGGTATAATCAGGATGCTCAAGAGCGCCGGAGTGGAGATAGAGGGTAAACGGGCCGTGGTCATCGGCCGCAGCAATATAGTGGGACTTCCGGTAGCGAAGCTTTTGCTGGACGAAAACGCCACCGTGACCATTACCCACAGCCGCACTAAAAACCTTCCGGAAATAACCCGCGAGGCCGACATACTAATAGTGGCTATAGGGAAACCCAAATTCGTGACGGCCGATATGGTAAAACCGGGAGCCGTTGTGATAGACGTGGGTGTGAACCGCGACCCGGAGAGCGGAAAACTGTGCGGCGACGTCGATTTTGATTCCTGTGAACCGGTATCCGGTGTCATAACCAAAGTTCCGGGGGGAGTCGGTCCGATGACCATAACCGAGCTCATGGGCAATACAATAGAGGCTTTTGAACGCAAAATGAAACGGTAACCGCTTCGGACATGGCGGCAAGAATAGAGTATGCGCCCCGGTATGGGGTGTGTTCTTCAATGATAGAAGTGGAAGTCGATAACGAAGGTTACATAGTATTCGCAGAGATACGCGATGGCTGTATGGGCAATACTACTGCCGTGGCACAATTATCCATAGGAATGAAAGCCCGGGATGTAATAAATAAATTGCAGGGAACCAAATGCATCGGTAAGCAGTCTTCCTGTCCCGACCAGTTTGCGTGCGCCCTGAAAATGGCCCTCGAAAAGAATAAACAATAAATATATAACCCGGAAACCGGTTGGCGGAGCGCTTTGGCTCCTATTTGTTTACTCGTCCGCCATTTTGATGCGGTCGGTAAAAAGTATTCCATCCAGGTGGTCTGCCTCGTGCTGGAATATTACCGCCGTATACCCTTTTACTTTCTCGTTGACGATCTCTCCCGTGGTTTCGTCGGTATAACTTATCTCTATTTCGTCGGAACGTTCCACCATCCCGTTGATGCCGGGTATGGACAGGCATCCCTCGACCCCTCCTTTTCTGGTTTCCGAATACCATGTTATGCGTGGGTTGATGTAGAATTCGAAAGGCTCCCCTTCCTTGTCGAAACGCTGTACGGCGATCAGCCTGTATGGAAGTCCTACCTGCGGCGCCGCGATTCCCACGCCCCTGTTTTCCGGGTCGTTGACGGTGCTGAGCATTCCGGCTTTCAGTACTGCGAATTCGGGAGAAGCTATATGTTTGCCTGATAGTTCTTTGGATGCTTTCCTAAGGAATAATGAGTCCGCTTCGACGTCCGTAGTCCATAGCCTCATCATTCCTCCGTCGGGAGAATTTATGATCTCCTTTTCGATTTTGGAAAAACTCCCCGAAGCGCATGATGCCGATGATAATGCCAGTAATAATAGCATAGGTAATATGTATGTTTTTACTTTAATTTCCATAACCTGTCCGGCTGTTGTATTCTGTAAACATAGCGAAAGCCGAGCGCAGAGCGAAGGCAATTTTTCATGCGGGAGCTGTGCCGCATCCTATATTCTGTAAATATAGTAAATTAATCGACGATCCACCGTATAAAAGCCCCGATTTTTATACGTATATGTAACGCAGCAAGTTACCATTATACGCCTAACAGCCTCTTTGAAAAATCTTAAGCCAGGGTTAAATCCCCCGAAAAAGCGGTTACAGGGCATAAAAAAACCCATAAATAGTTGGTGGAAAACTTTTTTTGTTTAATTTTGCGTAAGAATGGACTCCGAATACCCAATCATTATTTAAAATATTATAACTATGCAGAACTTAGTAGAAAAAATCAACCATCAGATCGAAGTTTTCCAGCACAACGCTCATCTTCAGCTGACAAAGAACAACAAGGCAGCCGGTACGCGCGCACGTAAAGCCGCTCTTGAAATTTCCAAACTCATGAAGGAGTTCAGGAAAACATCCGTTGACGCTGCGAAATAATCGGCCACTAATGGAAAACTACAGGCCCCGCAAAATGCGGGGCCTGTAGTTTTTTATATCTACTATTGTAACTATTCCAACATGGATTCGCGGTATTCTTCGCTTATTTCTATGGGGATATAGATATACAATATATTGCCTATAGGATCGGTGACCTCGAACGAGCGGTCGCCCCATTTCTGGTCCTCCAGTTCCCTCGTTATCCCGTGTCCTGCAGCTTTTATCTTTGCGTATTCGGCATCAACGTCCTCGACGCCAATGTTTAGGGTGATTCCCCCTTCGAGCGCGGTAGGGTTCGACGAATATTCGGGGGACATGAACGATAGGGATAACGGTGCATCCGTGGCGCCGTGGAACCTGATTGTTACGTACCAGCCGCAGTCGAAGGTGACGCGCGCGCCGAAGTATTTTACGTAGAAATCCACGCATTCCTTTATCCGTACCGTATGAAATGTGAAAGAAATGTCGTTTATTTTCATCTTCTTATGTGTTATATTAAAGACGGATTGTTCTCCATATTTTTTAGCTCTATATATCCTTTGTCTTCCGGCAGGCAAGGGCCGTTGGCGGCGGCTACGGCAAGCTGGTCGCAGCGCTCGTTCTCGGGATTCCCGTCGTGTCCTTTGACCCACACCATCTTCACCCTGTGCCTGCGGTAAACCGCTAGGAACCTGCGCCACAGGTCGGGGTTCTTCTTGTCTTTGAAGCCTTTCTTTTCCCATCCGAACACCCAGCCTTTGTCCACGGCGTCTACCACATACCTCGAGTCGGAAAAGACGGTAACACCGCATCCGTCCTTTTTAAGAGCCTCCAGGCCCGTGATGACAGCCAACAGCTCCATGCGGTTGTTGGTCGTTAGCCTGAACCCCGCGCTCAACTCCTTGCGGTATGGCGGCGATATGAGTACCACCCCGTAGCCCCCGCGGCCGGGGTTGCCTTGTGCCGCTCCGTCTGTGTATATGGTTATTTCCGTCATCCTGTTTTTCCTGCTGTATGTTATCTCCGCGCCTGCCTCCCGTATATTGGCTGCCTGGGTTCTTCCAAGCTATGTTTTTTATCCGCGAAGATAAGAAAAAAGGACGGAAATACCGTCCTTTTCTTATTGTGTATCAGCTTAAATTTACCTCTGGCTCTCCTTAGCCTCGATACTTAACGTAGCATGCGGAACTATTTTAAGGCGCTCTTTCGGAATCAGCTTGCCCGTTTCGCGGCATATCCCGTAAGTCTTATTCTCTATACGCACCAGCGCCGCCTCGAGATGCTGGATGAATTTGAGCTGCCTTTGCGCAAGCCTTCCGGATTCCTCTTTGGAGAGAGTAGCCGCACCTTCTTCCAGGACTTTGAAAGTAGGTGAAGTGTCCTCGGTGTCGTTGCTAAGCGTATGCGTTATCGAAGCGCG
Source organism: uncultured Tidjanibacter sp. (assembly GCA_934663885.1). Classification (GTDB taxonomy): domain Bacteria; phylum Bacteroidota; class Bacteroidia; order Bacteroidales; family Rikenellaceae; genus Tidjanibacter. The sequence goes on along the minus strand of CAKUKW010000007.1, from coordinate 2,126 downwards.
CAGCAGTTCGTAATCGGAGCGCGCGTTTTCGAGTTTTTCGAGAATTATAGCTTTGAATTCGGCCAGTTCTTCGTCCGAATACCTTGTTTTTTCCACTTCAGCCATATCTGTATCGTTTTAAAGCTGTTTTTAATAGTTACTTGCCTGCTCCCTAACAGTGCTTCCGGAAGAGGTACTTATTTTAAAGGATTTATAAAGATAACATATTATTTTAATAAAAGCAACCTTTGACAGACTCTTATTTTCTGATAATTATGTTATATTATTACCTCTTTTCAGTCACATTCGAAGGGGAATCAGGACATCACGATATCTTGCTCACCGCTATCGTAACCGACTTTTCGTCTATATCCACCTCATGAACGAATTCTCCCCCGGGACTCTCTGAAAGCCTGATATCCTCGGCGAGCGTCTGTGACGCAATATACGTGCCGAAATCCGCAACCGCGCCTTCGACGAGGGAAGAACGGCCGATCTGCACTTTTATTTTGTCGGTTACCTCGAAACCGCTCTCTTTCCTTATATTTTGTATACGGTTGATCAGCTCGCGGGCGATACCTTCCTTCAGGAGTTCCTCGGTAACCGTAACGTCGAGGGCTACGGTCAGTTTACCTTCCGTGGCCACCAGCCAGCCCGGCATGTCCTCGGAGGTTATCTCGAAGTCGTCGCGGTTTACCGGGAGGCATAAGCCGTCTATCAACAGCTCGAAATAATCCCCGGCTTCTATTTCGGCTATATCCTTCTGCGAATATGTGGCGACAAGTTCCGATATTTGCTTCATCTGTTTGCCGTAGCGCGGGCCCAGGGTCTTGAAATTAGGCTTAATGCGCTTCGTTATCACCCCGGTGGTATCCGTGATAAGCTCGATGTCTTTGACGTTGACCTCGCCCATTATAAGGCCTTTTACGGCGTTGATGTAGCGGGCGGTCGATTCGTCCAGCACAGGTATAACTATCTTGGTCAGGGGCTGGCGAACCTTGATGTTGACTTTGCGGCGCAGTGCAAGAACCATCGAAGATACCCTTTGCGCTACCGACATCATATTTTCCAGTTCCTTGTCGACCAGCGACGTGTCGGCTTCGGGGAACAGACAGAGATGCACCGACTCCGTATACCTTCCGCTAACTGCGTTGAGGTCGCCGAATATGCGGTCGGATATGAACGGAGCGAACGGCGCCGAAAGCTGCGAAACGACTTCCAAACAAGTATAAAGGGTCTGGTAAGCCGCTAATTTATCCTCACTCATTCCTCCTCCCCAGAAACGCTTGCGGTTCAGGCGCACATACCAGTTCGAGAGGTTCTCGTTCACGAACTCCTGTATCAGCCTGGCAGCCGGGGTCGGGTCGTAATCCTCGAGATGCTCCGTAACATCTTTTATGAGAGTGTTTAGCAACGATATTATCCACCGATCTATCTCGGGCCGCTTTCCGACGGGCACTTCAGGCTCTGAGCCGGTGAATCCGTCTACATTGGCGTAAAGTGCGAAAAAGCTGTAAGTATTATAAAGCGTACCGAAATACTTGCGCCTCACTTCGTCAACGCCGTCCGGGTCGTACTTTAGGTTGTCCCACGGCTGCGAGTTGGTCGACATATACCAACGCACCGCATCGGGCCCGTATTTGTCCATCTGCTCGAACGGGTCGACGCCGTTGCCGAGCCTCTTGCTCATCTTGTTGCCGTTCTTGTCGAGCACCAGGCCGTTCGAGATGATATTCTTGTAGGATACCGAGTCGAACAGCATTGTCGAAAGCGCATGGAGCGTGAAGAACCATCCGCGAGTCTGGTCGACCCCCTCCGCTATGAAATCGGCCGGGAAGATTTTCATAAACTGCTCATCGCTCATTTCGAACGGGTAATGAACCTGCGCGTAAGGCATGGCTCCGCTGTCGAACCACACGTCTATCAGGTCCGTTTCGCGCTTCATAGGCTGCCCGAGGGGCGACACAAGCGTTATCTCATCCACATACGGCCTGTGCAGGTCGAATTTTTCATAATTTTCATCGGAAAAATCTCCACAGTTAAATCCTTCCAGCGGGTTGGCTTTCATAAATCCGGCCGCTACGGCTTTCTCTATCTCCTCCTTCAGTTCTGCCACCGAACCTATGCATTTTACTTCGGAATAATCC
>CAKUKW010000006.1 GCA_934663885.1 uncultured Tidjanibacter sp. | reverse complement strand
CTATGGGGCGGGGGGTTCGGTCGGCCATTCGTGGATATTGAAAAACAGGTGGTCCCTCGAAGCAACGGTGGGCATAGGTTACGCCCGTATGGTCTTCGATAAATACCCGTGCGCCGAATGCGGAACGAGTATGGGTCGGCGGACAAAAGATTATTTCGGCCCCACCAAGGTGGGTTTATCTCTTGTATATATGATAAACTAAGAGAATGGAAATGACAAAGACAAAATTTTTTATTATAAAAACGACGTTACTGCTTGTGTCGCTCCTGTTTGCCGCCAGCGCTTGGGGCCAATCATACAAGGGTGATATAACGGTAGTTCCAGTGCGTTGCGAGCAATCGGGCGATTCACTCTATGTGGATATGGATATCCACCTGACTGATGCCCGTGTAAAATCGAATATGAGCGTGGAGTTGGTTCCTTGTTTTGCCTCAGAAATGCGCGATTACGTTTTGCCGGCAGTTTCTATCAAGGGACGCTCCGCTTACAAGGCCTGGGAGCGCGGAGTGACCATGGAGGGACGCAACCCCGATGCCGGTAATGGAGCTTTTGTCTTAAAGGGATATAAAACAGATACTATCATAAAATACCGGTATACGGTTCCGTACGAAACGTGGATGGCGGACGCGGGGCTGAGCCTGCGTAAATACGACTCGGGTTGCGGAGGGAGCGCATTGACAGGTGTAACCAACCTGGCAGGGATAGATAAAGAGGCTCCGGCGATTATCTACTATACTCCTTACCTGGCGTATGTCGTACCCGAAGCCGAAGAGGTAAAAAGGCGGGAAGAGAAGGTGGAGAGCCGACTCGATTTCGTCGTCAACAAGACGAACATCGACCCCTCTTATATGAATAACCCTTCGGAACTGGCCCGTATCCGGAGCATCATTGACGAGCTCATCGGCGATGAAGCGATCACAATAGTTACCATAGAAATTATCGGGAATGCCTCGCCGGAAGGGAATCTGGCGGCAAACCAGCGGTTGTCGGAGGGCAGGGCGCTGTCGATGCAGAATTACCTTATCTCAAGGTATAACTTCCGGAAAGATATTTTCCGGCTGACTTTCGGCGGAGAAAACTGGGACGGACTGGTTCGTGAGTTGCAAAATAACCCGATAGACCACTATGGGGAGGTGCTGGACATAATTGGAACCACCCCTCCCGACCAGACGCGCAAGAGCCGGATTGCGGGATTAAACGGAGGGGCGACTTACCGTTACATGAAGGCTAACATTTACCCCATGCTGCGTACTGTGATATGCAGGATCGAGTACCTTGTAAAGGGTTTTGACACCGCCGATGCGGTTGAGGTCTACCGGAGTCGTCCGCGTAACCTGAACCTCAACGAATTCTACATGGTAGCCGGAACGATGAGGGAAGGTTCGCCGGAATTCGTCGAGGTATTCGAAACGGCCCTCCGCGTTTACCCCGACGACGAGATCGCCAACCTGAATGCGGCTATCGCCGCCCTGCAGGAGAAAGACACTGAGAGGGCCGCGCCATACCTTGAAAAAGCAGTAAAAATCCGTAACCTGCCGGAGTACCACAATGCAATGGGCGCTTTATTGCTGCTGCAGCACGATACCGCCGGCGCGCGCGTTCATTTCGAGCAGGCGGCAGGCATGCTGGAAGCGGCCGGTAAAAACCTGAGAATGATATCAACCCAATAATAACCATTAACCCAAATCAAACCCCGGTTTTGATGTAGAAAATAAAAAGGCCATTTCCGCCAGAGTGGCATTCCGAGTGAAGCCGGGCTGGCAATTGAAAACTTGAAAACACTTTTACTATAATTTTTTTTAACTCCATTAAATCTATGAAAATTAAATTAATCATTGTGTCGATGCTGGCAGCGCTGGCTTTGACAGCTTGTTCCAAGGACAAGAACGGGCCGGTTGACGGTGAATTCGAGACCGCCTACCTTACCATCCAGATCGCCCCGCAGATCCCGACCCGCGCATCGTCGGAACTACAGGGATCAGCAGCGGAAAGTACAATCGGTGACCTTTACATCGTCACTTTCGATTCGAGCAGGACGGTGATAAAACACACCCAGGCGACCACTCCGTATATCCACATTGTCACTTCGGACCTTACTACAAATCCGGCTACCAATGTGAGCACTACGAACGACGCTTTCAAGGTAAGCCCAAGCGTTAAGTACGTTCTTATGGTGGCTAACCCGGGACCCAAATTGCTGGAGCGCCTAAAAACCCTGGTAGTAGGATCGACCACTTATGCCCATTTTAACCAGGCGATCATTGCAGAGGCAGGAACCACCGGCGCGGACAGGGCGGACAGGATTGCTGATGAGATCCGTAAATCCGATAATACCTACTTCGCGATGATCAACGCGGGCGGTATTTATAATGCCACTCCCGGTGCAAGTGAAAATTCTTATGAGGACTGCCTCGTCGACGTATCCGCCAATATAGTCCTGGTGAGCGCTACCACAGATGACGCCACTGCACAGCAAAACGCCAAGGACAACAGGGCTGAACTTACCATCGAACGCCTTGCCGCGAAGGTAGAAGTAAGCGTAGGCGACGCCGTTAAACTGGCCGGCAATTATTCGGGCGTTACAGGCGCTGCAACTTCTCCCGACGGTCACGGCCTCTTCCTTTTCCAGGGTTGGGAATTCGATCACCGCAACAGCATGTTCTTCCCTTACGCACTGAAAAACACGACCGCGGATACTCACGCGTCGGGTGTGTACGCCAACAATTTCTATACTGTCGACCCGAATTACCTGTTGGCGGGTAACGCCTACACCGACGGTATTATAAAAAACGACCTCGACGGCCGCAAGCCTAACTTCACATGGAACGAGGAAAATGGCTACGATTACGCTATCGAGAACACCATGGCGGCGGACGCCCAGAAACACGGCGGAACTACGATCCTGGTCATCCAGGCCCAGTACGCGCCCATGTCCAACTGGACACTTGGGGAAGACTGGTTCAGCTACGGCACCGCGGTATATCAAAACCTGGCTGCGGTACAAACGGCTTACAACACCGCCACCCCGGGTTCGGGATTGATTACCGCGTGCGATAACTTCTTTACGCAGGTTAGCGCCGCTTTGACCGCAATAGGCGGTATTGCAATCCCTGCCAACTTCGCGGCCCTCGACCAGACTACGCACCTTGACCCGATAACCGACGGCGGTGAGATCTGTAAGATCGAGGATTGCCTTCTATGGTACGACGGCGGCTTGAACTATTACTACTCTGCGATCCGTCACGACCGTGCCAGCGAAGACGATATGTATTTCGGTAAGTACGGTATCGTCCGCAATAACTGGTATAAGCTCAACCTGACTTCGGTAGCAGGTAAGGGTACGCCCTGGTATCCCGGCGGCGGCCCCGGCGATCCTAAGCCGGATGAAGACGACGACGAAGGTACCGCACGCCTCGCGTTCGAGATAACCGTAGGCCCGTGGGTTTACTGGACTAACGATTTCGGAATCTGATCCGTACCCTACTTGTAAGGTGCCGGGCTGGAAACGCCCGCCCGGCACCTTTATTAAAGCAGGCGGTACCCAATATCGCCCACCATAACCGAAAAAAGACATGGGCCGGTGACAGGCTTTCAAAACAGCACCGCAACACCCCGGCGCATCCGGAAAACCGGCGCGCCACACAAAAATGAAAACAAAAAGGGGCGCACAGCCCCGACGATATAAAATAAGGCCGTCCACAGGGCCGCCACCGAAAAACAAGGATAAGGATATGTTCGGTAAACCGAAAATATTATTGCTGATTCTCCTGGCGCTGACATGCCTGTCGACGGCGTGTGAGCGAATTTATGAGGATCTGGCACCGTGCGAGATCTATCTGGAATTCCGTTTTGAATACAACATGGAGTTCGAAGACAGGTTCGACCCTCTCGTAGGTTCGGTTGACGTGTTCATTTTCGACAGTGACGAAAAACTGCTGCTTGTCCGTAAGGCGGCTTCCAGCGAGCTGATCGGCGGCAACCGCATGGCGCTAACCGACCTGTTGGAATACGGAAGATATAAGATACTGACTATCGGGAATCTGTCCGACAATTTCCGTATTTCGGATCATTCGGGTCTCGGCCCCGTTCCCGGACAAACATCCCTCGATGATGTCATATTCGAGCTGAAACGCCAGTCGGACAGGGTCGATACTGAATTTCCGCACCTCTATTTCGGGGAAACAATCGAGGTGGATTACAGCCGGTCTCTTACCGCTCACACCGTATTTCCGGTCTACCTGATCCGTGATACCAATAAGTTCGTGATCCGGCTTGAAAACATGGATGGGGACAATACCATGGCAATGAGCGGGGCACCCTATTATACTTTTGACATAACTACGCCCGAAGGCGCTGTTTATGATCGGAACAACGAGCCTGTCAAACCTGGTTCTCCGGTCACATACCTGCCCTACGTACTCACCCTGGGGGGAACATTCCAATATCCGGTTGTCGGCTACCTCAACACCTGCCGCCTGTTAGACAGGAGCGGCTATGACTATAAACTGATCGTGAGTGAAACCCTGAGCGGGGAACAGGTGTGGAGTTACGACTTACTGAAACTTTTGGAATTGACACAGCCGGATTATCCGCCCATTTCATTCAGGGAATACCTCGACCGACGTGGCGATTGGGAGCTCACCATATACTACCGCGGGGGCGGAGATACTGCTTTTATAGCCTTTGGGATCCGGGTTAACGGATGGATCGTATGGTTCAGTGATTTTGGTACATAATGAAATTTAGATTAACACATAGGATATTGTTGTGCTTGTGTCTACTGGCACTCTGCCTGGTTTCCTGCAAGAAAACCAGAGAGGACGACGTGGATACACGTTCGGCAAACCTTGTCCTGAATTTCACGGAGAGCGGCGATACCGGGAACCGGGAGATGCTGAAGACGATCCGTTTTATTGTCTTCAGGGATGCTTCGTCGAACTTTCCGCGTATGGATGTCAACGAATACGTCGCCATCGCGGAAGGAGACCAGAAGATGATCACTGAGATCGGTGCGAACTACGTGGAGGTTACCCCGAACGACGATATCCTGGTAGCCGTGATCATCAACGAACCGGGCGGCCTTAAAAATCAACTTGACGCGGTACAGCATCAGGGAGAACTGGAGAATATCGTATATGATATAGCCGACATACTGAACTCTAATGACACCATAACCGCCATGCCGATAATCGGGGTGATACGGGATATCGCAGTGGCCAAAGACCAGACCGAAAGTGTTACTATGGTGGTCGAGCGGGCCGTTGCGAGAATAGATATTTACCTGGAGGCCATGCAGGGAAGTGTGGAGACGGGATATACCGCGGGCAGCAGCGTTACCGTACACAACCTCTCTTATAACAGCTATTTCGCAATGGGGAATGCGGATAATGATACCCGGGACAATGCCACCTCTTCGAAGAATTTCGGGAAAGTAATGACGGACGTTTCCGACCTGTTTGATAAGACGTGGACACCTTCCTCCACTGCCCGGTGGAGTTATTCGGGGGTTCCCGCCGACGACCGCAAACTGCTCTGCTCGTTCTACACCGCGGAACGAATCTTCAAAGCGGACTACTCGGACCGGATTGCTGTCAGCCTGACCAATATTAAACGGGCGAATATGCTGACCGGGATAGCGAATAAAGATATCGCAACGGTTTCGAACGGGGGCACGGTAAAGGCTTTTACGGAGATCCGGAGAAATAACGTATACCAGATCACCGCACAGGTGGAGGCGGTAGTCGGCCTCACCCTTACGGTATCCGTAGAAGATTGGGGCCCGCCCCAGGACGTGGATATTATTATAAATTGATAGGCTTATTATTATGCATATCGGGAAATAGATTTAAAGGGATTTCCATAATAGGGAAACAGGGCTTGCATAAACGGTTCCTGAAGTGTGACAGATGAGTTGAAGGAAAAAACGGACATGATAATTAGAAATATCATAAAATCGATCATGATAGCGGTAACCTTAATTCCGGTACTGTCGGCATCGTGTATAAGGTTCACGGAGGAAGACTTTAAAAACTGCGAACAGATCGTCGTGACCAGCGTTCAGGACGACGTGAGCGGCGATACGTATACTTATACCCGTGGGGACGCCATTGATTCGAGCGCCGAAATGCGGGGAAAGACGTTCGGCATTTATGCTTCCCGTACCTCTAACTGGTCGACCCATTTTACAGCCAACGCCACGGTAAGCGGCACTGACCAGTCGGCGGCCATATCACCGCCCCAGTATTGGCCGATAGACCGCATCGGCAGCCTTAAGATCTTTTCATGGTATCCTTATTCCGGGGCATACAGCCCCACTGTGGACTTTACGACCCCTGGCCAAATGGCCATGAGCTATTCCGCGGACGCCGACGCTGCCAATCATGTCGATGTATTGGCTGCGGTCTCGGAGCCGGCATGGGGTTCCGGTGTCACTATCGCTTTCCGGCACATGCTGGCCAAAGTCACGTTTACATTTAAGAAAGTCGATCCGGCCCCGGCTGTGGTAACCGTATCGCGCATAGAGTTCCGGGATGTAGGGAAAAGCGGGGAATACGTCGTAACCAGTATCCCGGCCGCTACGACAAAAAACGGCAAGGCCAATTTTGTGTGGAGCAATATAACTACCGGCACCATAACTTCCATTCCCGCAACGACTGACAATACGGTAACGGATACGGCAAAACAGATAGGTGACACATTCCTGATGCTGCCGGCCACTGCTTTTTCCTCGACTGCCAAAGTGGTCATCACTACAAACATCGGTGTCCACGAATTCTTATTGCGGGATCTGGTCGCGTCCACCCAGCATTCATGGGAATCGGGCGAGTATATAAATTATAATGTAACGATCACTAACGGGGCATACCAAATAGATGTCCAGCCGCTTGACTGGAACGATAATCCTGTGAACGTAATTTTCGACCGTGATTACTATCTGAAGGTTTCCCAAACGGCTATTTACCTTGCCGCCAACGGGGTAACTGTAGACCTGACCGCAGAGACAAATTATAATGCAAACCCCGATACCGGATATCCGGCCGGTGCTTTCCTGGCTACTTTTGCTAATCCCGGGACAAATGTATCCAATGTCGACCTGGGCTGGGCAACTGTTACTTTAACGGAAACGTCGACCTCCGGAGGCATATACTTATACAATATCAGGATTGCAGTAGAGGACTTGGAAGCAAGCAGCAACCGTTGGGCGGCTTACTACATCAACGCCGGTAACCTGCGCCACCGGATGTCTGTGATGCAATATGCAGGAGACGGGGTCTGGCTGAGAGCAAGCGTGCAAACGGATCCGGATCCGGACTCCCCAAACCGGAATATACTCGTTGTTACTTCAGGAGCTCCGGGATGGTGGGCATGGACGGTTTCGGCTTTGTCCGATCCCGATGACATCCTCCTGAATAAAGAAACTATACTGGGAGCGACCGGTTCTACCGGCAATATCTATTTTTACTTCAAGGCAAATGCCTTATCGGGAAAGAAAGCAACGCTTACATTTACAAATACAAACGGTTCCAATCCTGCAGCCCAGATTGTGGTGACATCACCCTGATTCCGGAAAAGAATATTTTGGAAGGAAAAAGAATTATGAAATATATAAGTTCTATATTCAGGATAATCACTCTCATGGCGGCCCTATCGGCTGCCGTGTGGCTCGCCGGTTGTACTAATGAAGAACATTTTGTTAACCCGCAAGAGAGTGGAAATAGTGTAAGATTCAGGCTGGAGGTACCAAATATAGGTATCCCTAAAGTCTCAACGCGGTCAATGGCGGGAACGGGCCTGGCGGGCAAAGAAGACGAAGTAAAAACCGTCGACGTGCTGGTTTTCGACGCCTCATCTTCGCCGGAGATGTTTCTTCAATGGGTCGAAGCAACGGATGTCTCACAGAACCTGAGCGTCAGTACAGTGGCGCAATTTACGGCGACACTCGCTTCAACCAGCGCCTCAACCCGGATCGTGGTAGTGGCAAACAGCTCGCTTTCCTCTATAGCATCGGGATTTGCAGGGAAAAACAAGGCTCAGGTCATGGAAATGCTGAGCTACTCTTCGACCGGTAACTGGCCGGTCAACGGCGCATCCGTGACGGGTTACACGCCGGTCCCGATGTACGGGGAAACGTTGGTACCGAGAATTAACACATCGATGGTTATCGGTACTCCCATTCCGTTGACGCGTATGCTTGCCCGGATCGACGTACTGAATTCCGCGTCGGACTTTACGGTGGAGGAGGTTTACCTGGTAAATTACAATACGAACGGTTACATTGCTCCCGGTTGGGATACCGACGGACAGGTGGACTATACTTCTATTCCCAATATCCCGTCCACCAGCGGAAAACAGACCGGAGAAACAACTAAACTCACTTATCCGGTCAATGGGTCGAACAGTTACACGGGAGAAATTTACACGTTCGAGGCTCCCGCGGCGGCGGACGGTACGAACGATACTGATTCCAGCCGTAAGGACGCCGTTTGCCTGATAGTTAAGGGAAAGAGAGGCAGCGGCATCTCCGGCTACTACAGGATAGACTTTATGGCGCCTGGTTCGGAGACCTATGTACCGTTGAAACGGAACTATAAATACATCGTCGATATCCAGCACGCAGCCGGCGTGGGCTATGGCAACATAACGGAAGCTATCAATTCATACAGGGTGATGAGCCACCTTACTGTCCGGCTGATAACATACGGAAGCCAGGAAAAACTCACCAGCGTGGTCTACAATGGACAATACATGTTGGGTGTAGGGGAGCCGGAAATTGAATTGAACCAATATTATATCGACTCCTATATAGTCGACGTCTATACGGATTCCCCGGGGGGATGGAAGGCTGAGATACCGGGCGGGTCATGGCTTACATTCCGTGACGGGACAAGCACTGCCTCCGGTCTGCCGAACCAGGACAATAGTTTCGTATTGCGAATCCCGTATTACGATGCCGCGGTCGGATCTTCCCGCACCGAAACCATTACGGTGACGGCAGGCCGCCTGTCGCATCGGGTTACCGTAACGCAGTCGGTGAATGAGCCGGGAATGATCCGTTTCATGGATGCTTACGGAAACGTATTGGACAACGGTTTATTTTTCCCGATGGAAGACCCCACCACCCTGGGCGATCCCGAGCCTCAAACCGTATACGTCATGTGGACGACCGGGGGCATCGAAGCCTGGCTGCAGCCAAGGGGTGGGTTCGGTAGCAGCGTTCCGATGGAATATGTCTCTTTTACCCCGAGTATTCCCGACGGCGATTACGGCAAAGCTCCCTTGACCAATGGAATACAGGCGATCACCATTCAACCGAAAGCGGGGAATGAAAATTGGCGTTGGGATATCATATACTTCAATATGTATGACGGTGGCGGCAGATACATTGGCAATAAACTATTCCCGCTCAACCAGGGACTGTTGTCGTTTAAATTTTACAATTATACGCCGACGGAAAACACGGAAACATACGAACTGGAGTTAGGACCGGTCCATACCCTGGATCTGGGCGCCAATACAAACTGGGAGATAGTGAACGTTGAGGAAATCGGCAATACCGGGTTACTCGGAACAACCAACCAGGATATCCGTATCGGGACATCGAATATGATCAATAAACCAAACATTATTTATAACTGGGCTCCGCAGGTCGAAATCGGAACCGACCTTGTTGGGGCTGAAGGCCGTTATTACCTCAATTTCCCGACCGGGGAATGGGAGCCGGGTAAAACCGGAACGGTCAGGGTTACATTCAGGAGTCTGATGCACACCGCGGGTGGTAATGGCGTTAGGGATGACACCAACCTTTACGAGCGCGGACCCGGTAGCGATGACGACTATTTCCCGTTTTTCATAACGAGAAACCTGGTTTTGAAAGCCGTCGACCCCCTCTATTATACTACCGCGGGGCAAAATTCATATTTTTATGTAAACAGGAAGGTGTATTCCAACGCTGACGCCAGTGCGACCTATATGTCACTTGAAACCGCAAATAGCCAGTGCGAAAGGCTCGGTGCGGGCTGGCGTATCCCGACCATCAACGAACTCATGCTTTCTTTTATATACGTTGATGCACTTGGCGGCAGCGGGTCGACCGGTGGGGAGAAATGGTATAACAATTACCGTTATTGGACCTCGACCCCCAGTTATACCGGGTACCATTGGGGCTATATATTCAATGAGCCTCAAACTACGTTCAACGCCTATGTAAGCACCACGGAAAATTGGCAGGCTACACTGAGGTGTGTAAGAGACATACCTTCGGGAACAACGCAGTACCCATATCTTACACCTTCATTTACGGACACCGCCTCCGGGATCAGCGGTACGCTGATCGTTTCCCGCAACGGAAGCAATGGGGTCGATCCGTCGGCTCTTCTTTCGACGAACGGCATTCCAGCCGGAACGGACAACCGCGTCGCCGCTAAGCTGCTGGTCGAGAATACCAATACGGTACCGGGTGTGGACTACAGCGACAGGACATGGACAGTCGCGCAGAAAACCTGTACTGATAAGGGAACAGGCTGGCGGTTGCCTACCCTTCGTGAGTTGCAACTGATCTGGCTGCTGGGAGGAACGATGGAAACGACTTTTGGGGGATACAAGGGTATGTCATGGGGAAACAGTTTCCAGAAGATCGATTTGCTTCCGCCTGCGGAGAATAACAACGGGATGACGTGGACCATGACGGAAGACGGGTCGGGTAATGTACATGCTCTGAATGTTTTTACTCCGACGGGTTATTATTTTGAAACGCAGACGAAGACCAGCAATATTTTGGCCTATGCCGCTGTCCGTTGCGTGAAGAGCATTAATTAGAAAAAGTGTGATACGGCCATTTATACTGTGTAGGAAAAGGCAGATAAATATCCTCAATATGTAATGAGTGCCTTTACGGACGAATTATTTCCTAACGGGAATATAAGTAAAAAGAGAAATGGCCGGTAACAATTCGAGAGTAAGAATAAACCAAATGAGAAGCCCTTTCGGAAATCCGAAAGGGCTTCTTGTACCCGGAGCCGGGATCGAACCGGCACGGATTGCTCCACTGGTGTTTGAGACCAGCGCGTCTACCGATTCCGCCATCCGGGCATTTTGCCATAAAATCAGGTGATAATTAAATACACTCTTATTTTCAACCGGTGGAGTGCAAATATAGTGAATTATTTCAAAATGATGCGATCTTGCACATTATTATAGGGTGCCCCGGAGTCCGTTCCAATTCAAAAAATTATTCATCGACCAGGAGAAGCAATAAAATCAGGGGATATTCTCATATCAAAATCACCATACCCGGACCTGCCGCGGTACAGGCGCCTCTTCATCATTTTAAAATCAGAAAAAAGCCCAAAGAAACATAAAATAATGGAGTGCTGAAGCCGGAATAAAGGCTTATAGCCCGGAAAGGGAAATCTCCCTGATCGCCTCATAGATAGCCTCGGCGTCATATCCGCACAGGTGGTAAAGCTCTGCGGGAGTTCCGTGCTGTACGAAAAAGTCGCCGATCCCCATACGCCTAATATTGACGTCATAGCCGTTGTCGCTGAAAAATTCCATTACGGCGCTTCCTATACCGCCGGATATCACACCATCCTCGACAGTTATTATGCGATTGAATTTATTGCCGGCATAATGCAGGAGCTCTTCGTCGAGCGGTTTTGCATACCGCAGGTCTATATGTGCGACTGAGATTCCCTCTACTTTTGCCCTGGCAATAGCTTCGGCAGCCATATTACCCACGGTACCTATCGTAATTACAGCAATGTCCGAGCCTTCGTCCAGTATTTGTCCCTTCCCGATTTCCTGCCCGTGGAAGGCCCCCGACCAGTCGGCCCCGGCCCCCCTGCCGCGTGGATAACGTATCGCAAAGGGTACATCGGAACACAATGCTGTGTACATCATATCCCTTAGCTCGGTTTCATTCAGCGGGGCGGCCACTACGATTCCCGGCACCGAACGCAGGAAAGCGAGGTCGAAGGCCCCCTGGTGGGTGGTTCCGTCCTCCCCTACGATTCCGGCCCTGTCGAGGCACATTATGACGGGAAGGCCCTGTAGCGCAACATCATGGATAACGTTGTCATAGGCCCGTTGCATGAAAGTAGAGTATATGTTGCAGAAAGGACGCAACCCGGCGGCGGCGAGCCCTGCGGAAAAAGTCACGGCATGGCCTTCCGCTATACCCACGTCGAAACACCTTTCCGGCATCTCTTTCATCAGAATATCCATGGAGCTACCCGTCAGCATGGCGGGCGTTACCCCGACGACCCTGTCATCCATTCGCGCCAGTTCCAGCAGCGTGTAGCCGAAAACGTCCTGGTATTTGGCGGGTTTATCCGAGCATGGCTTATCGGACAGTTCCCCCGTACGGGGATCGAAACATCCGGGAGCGTGCCATACGGGAGGATCCTGTTCAGCGGGAGCGTATCCCTTGCCCTTGCTGGTAACTATATGGAGGATCCGGGGGCCCTGCAACCGCTTCAGGTCGCCGAGAACCCTTATCAGTGATTTTATATCATGACCGTCCACGGGCCCGAAGTAGCGGAAGTTGAGGCTTTCGAAAAGATTGCTCCGGCGGAAAATTCCCTGCTTTATGATATTGCCCATGTGCTGAAGGCCGTGCCTGAGCCACGGAACCCGGGAAGTCGCGTTCCAGATATTGTTTTTGATCCTATTATACCTTTTTGATGTTGTTATCCTCATCAGGTACTCTTTCATAGCTCCCACATTGGGGCTGATAGCCATGTCGTTGTCATTGAGGATGACCAGTATGTCGGCATTAGACGCTCCCGCATTGTTGAGTCCCTCGTAGGCCAGCCCGCCGGTCATCGCCCCATCGCCTATTACGGCAATAACGTCTTCGTCCATGCCTTTGAGTTTGTTGGCCTGCGCCATGCCGAGGGCGGCCGAAATCGAAACCGATGCATGCCCGGCACCAAAAGCGTCGTACTCGCTCTCGCTCATTTTGGGGAAACCGCTGATACCTCCGAGTTTGCGGTTCGTATGAAACTGCTCGCGGCGGCCGGTAAGGATCTTGTGAGCATAAGCCTGGTGCCCTACGTCCCATACCACCTTATCCTCAGGAGTATCGAATACGTAATGTAGGGCAATGGCGAGCTCCACGGCCCCCAGGCTCGAGCCCAGGTGTCCGGGATTGACGGAAAGCTCGCTGACCATAAAATCGCGTATCTCGCCCGCCAGCACGGGAAGCTCCTTCGCGGGTATCTTTTTCAGATCCTCCGGCGAGTTTATGCTGTCAAGGTATTTATATCCGGTCTTTACCATCTGGGGCTGCATGTCGAACAGCAAAGATAGCGAACCGAGTTTGCTTTCCCAAACGAGCTCACTGACCGGAGCCCGTAATCGGCGCAAAGCGCCGTACGGATAAAGCGGAGGAAGTAACATCCGCTTCCATATCGTAAGGCACGATTGCCCTCGGCGCATCCTATCTAAACCGCGTCTTTTGCCGCAAAGATAGGCAATTAAAGGATTAAATACCCCAAGCGGTACTGAAAACAAAAGGGACGCCCGTTCAGGCATCCCTTTATTATGGAATTGCGATATAATTTACATTCTGCTCTTTTTGGCGTCGAACTTCGCTTTCGCGCGGGCGGTCTTCGGGTTTTGGACTGTCAGGGTAGTTACCGTGCTCTCTTCCGTAGCCGAAAAATTCAGTATAAACCCTTCGAGCGTACCTGTGATCTTGTATCCGTTCGTATCGTAAAACTCGAAGCTTATTTTATATTCGGCCATTTCACCGGAACCGTCCACCAGCTCCACGTCGACAAATCCTTTACCCCCGACTGCTCCTGCTTCCTTGGTATAATTCTCCCCGTCATGGAAGAAATACCAACAGCCCCAGTCATAACTATCTTCGTCGCGATTGCCCGGGTCGGCGGTATTTACGGCACCTTCCTGGATATTACGGGCGATGGGGTACCTTCCTTCGGGTATCGTATTCATGTCGTTTATCGGCGTACTGAATTCAAGTTGTATCTCGTCGTCGGGCAGACCCATTTTACCTTCACTGTAAATTATCATACTCCAGTAATAAGAATCTTCGGAAAAATAATCTTCAAAGCATTCGGCCATACCGTCGCCCACCATTTCCGGCAGATCGATGTTACCTGTAATATTGCTTATCCCCGAATCGTAAGCAGAGGGCTCGAGGGTGATAAAGGAGAGCTGCTCTCCGTAATGCGTTTCACCGCCCCTGACAGCATAAGCCCTTATGAAATAAGTCGTTTCCGGCTGAAGGTCCGTAATATCCGCTAAGAAATCAGAACCGTCATAGGTTCCCGTTGCTTTCATTCCGTCTGTTCCGGGGTTTTCAGCAGTACCCCAGCAGAAGCCGGCTTCCGTAATATCAGCGGTGTCGACATTGATATGTCCTTTAGCTTTTGCAGAAATGTCGGTAATTTCCGTAATTCCCATGGTTTCGACAACAGGGATCGCGGTTTCAGTTGTAAAAGAGAGTTCTTCTCCATATCTGACAGCCGTATCGCTTACCGCATACGCCCTTACATAATATTTCGTTTCAGGCTTTAATCCGCTTATCTCCGAAGTAAACTCCCCGAGACCTTTACCGTCCGTGGTTTTACTATCTTCCGTGGTAGGATTCGGAGAAGTACTCCAACAAACACCCCGATCAGTTATGTCCACGTTTTTCTCGGAAGTAACTTTCCCTCCTGTTTTTGCAGTCGTTTCGGTAATATCAGTGATTTCAATGGTTTTTACCTGAAATTCCGTGGATTGCGTTTTTTCATTATCACACCCTGCAAATAAAGCCACAGCGGCAACTGCAAGTAGATAACTGATAATCTTTTTCATGATATTCGTTTAATTAAGGTTAAAAATATTGAATGTAAATATAACAAAAAAAGACTGTTTTACACAATTATCAGGATAAATGTTTAAATTGATTGGGGATTGTTATAACATATCTTCCTGGAAAACACAAACATGCCCCAAAAAAATAAATAGTAAATTTAGGAAAACCTATTTTAAAGATAGAGATCCAGTAAGCCCTCAGGAAGGTCGAAAGTAACCTCGCGTGCATCGGGGTCGAAGCCGCTTACCATTTCGTCCACTGCGGGAATATATACTTCAATACCGTTAATGGAGAGGGTGAAAAGGGGATTTTGTTCATTGTCGACGAAGCCTACGATAGTCCCTCGAAGGTCATTGCCCTCGAATCTGGCCGAGAAACCGACCATATCCTCGAGATAAACCTCACCACAGCCTTCTTCCTGCGCGGGCCCGTAACGGAGCGAAAGCTCCATTCCCGTGAATTCGGCGGCCCTCTCCGGGGTATCGATATCGGCAAATTCCACCAATGCCCCGGAACGGCCGCGGCGGTTGAATTTTTCCGGATAAAACGGTACCTCGAGTCCATCCACTATATTGAACAGAGGCTCCGTGATATCATAGTCGGTAGGGAAGGTATCATATAAGTTGAGCACAACGCCGCCGCCTGTTCCGAATAGTTTCGAAATGCGGGCTACGGGAACCAGCCCTTCGCCGGTACCAACCGTCTGCTTCGTTTTGTTTTCCATGCCCATTGAAATGCAAATATAATGCAAGCCGGGAATAAAACTGCGGTTAACCCACAGTTTTCCTTCGTCACGGCTTATATTCTGTAAATATTAAAGAAAGGCGGGCGCAGAGCAAAGGCGGGTTTTCTTGACGGATCTATGCCGAGGCATACCATATGTTATTTAAATATAATATTTTACGGCGACATATAACAAAGGGGAACCTGACGGTTCCCCTTTTTATGGATATGGCAGCAAATATAATACCGCCCTTATTCCCGGATTATTCAGCTGCGGGCTCTTCGGCCGGCTGTTCTTCAACCGCCGGTGCCTCCTCTGCGGGCTGTTCCGCTACGGGAGCTTCCTCTACTGCAGGAGACTCTTCTTCCTGTGCTTCCTCTACTGCGGGAGCCTCTTCGGCTTCTTCAGATGCTTCAGCTGCAGCCTCGGCTTTCTTCGCGGCTATAGCTTTGGCTTTCTCTTCTTTCACTTTCTCCTCTGCTGCGAGGCGCGCTTTTTCGGCTGCCCTCTTGTCACTGCTGAGTTTCTGGTTCTTGGCGGAGATCTGGGCGTTCTTTTCGCTCATCCATTTGTCGAACTTGGCGTTTGCGGCAGCTTCGTCGAAAGCACCCTTGGCAACACCGCCCAGAAGGTGTTTCTTATACATAACCCCATTTTCGGAAAGGATAGTCCTGGCGGTATCCGTAGGCTGCGCGCCTTTCTGGAGCCAATCCAGGGCCTTATCGAAGTTCAGGTCGATTGTAGCAGGATTAGTGTTCGGGTTATAGGTACCGATCTTTTCGATAAATTTACCATCGCGTGGCGCCCTGCTGTCCGCTACGACTATGTGGTAGAAAGCATAACCTTTCTTACCATGCCGCGCTAATCTGATTTTTACAGACATTTTTTCTGTTTTTAATATTAAACCTTTCAGGCGGTCCCGCCGCCCGTTTACTTTTTACGGTGCTGTTTTCACGAAACAACCTGCAAATGTAAATACTTTTTGGCAAACCGCCAAAAGCCTGAGAAAAAATCAGATAATAAAAACCCGGTACACCTTTCGGCATACCGGTTTATAAACCCGCAAGGCGGTGGAATATGGGGGTCTCCACTGGTAAATATAAACGGAAGATTCCACCGCGTTACAGGTATTTCGAATGTCGGGCTGCGCACGGGTAATACCGGAGCGCCTGTAAAACAACCCTTAACACTTTTTCACTAATATCGTCAGGCCTCTTTTTTACCCCTGCCCTTTCCGACTGCATATATTATCCATCCTATAATTATAAGGACGGCGATAATACCCAGTATCCAGACCAGTACCGTGCCCGCTATCTTTACTCCGAGCAACAGGAGTATAAGGAAACCCAATATGAAAAGTACGGTGATAATTAAAAGTGCTGCCATAATCGGAAGTTTTTGATTATGGATTAGCAATTTAAATACCAAATTTTACCAAATCAGGGCAAAAAGGCCAGACCGGCGCGGGTCTGGAAAAAGTTATTTGTTCTCTTTTCCCGCGAGCAACCTCCAGCCGCCGGCCGCCAATACTCCGCCGAGCAACGGCGCAACGATGAATAACCAGAGCTGCCTCAGCGCCTCGCCTCCTTCGAAAATGGCAGGGCCGATGCTTCGCGCAGGATTCACCGAGGTTCCGGTTACAGGGATGCATACGATATGTATGAGCACGAGAGCCAGCCCTATCGCGAGACCCGCGTTGTTGGCATTGCCAAACTTACCGCTTGTGGCTCCCAGAACGACCAATACGAATATGCACGTGAATACGGTCTCCGCTAAGAATGCGGTAGCAGTGGAAATTTCGGGGCCCCAGCCGTTCGCTCCCGTATGTGTACCGGTAACGGGGAAACCCTGTGCCAACGCATAAAGGAGCGCGGAACCGAAAATGGCGCCGATCACCTGGAACAGCATATACATGAGCGCGTCCTTACCCTTCATGCGGCCCGAGAGCCATACACCCAGAGTAATCGCGGGATTGATGTGACAGCCCGAAATACCTCCTATAGCGTAGGCCATGGCAACAACCGAAAGCCCGAAAGCGAAGGCGATGGACAAAATGGCGGCCACGCTTGTCGGGCCCCCCAAAAAGACCGCGCTTCCGCAGCCGAGCAGTACGAGCGTCATCGTACCGAACATTTCCGCTAAATACTTCTTCATGAGTTTTAATTTTCAGTTAGGTTTATCCATACGGGGCCTTTCGTAATGACCGCCCCTGCGGAACATGCCTCATCATGTAATATAAAAGGCATACGAATCCCTCACACGTAATCTCTAACAGCATTTTGCAAATTACCCTGAAAAAGGTACTCGTTTTGGCAGTGCCGGTAAAAGCAGTGCCGGCAAATAAACCTCTGATATCTTCCTTTGTAATGTGTGTGGCAGATCTTGAGAAAAGGGCTCCAGGGGCTTTTATTATAGTAAAAATTGTATAACTACAAAAAAATATACCCGTGAGTAATAAGAATTTGGAAAATTATATGTATTTTTGTATCAATTGGAAAAATTGTGAACAAATAATGCCTAAACCTTATGACAAGGTAACGCATGAAACAAAACCCGGTTGGCTCAAGATCAAATTACACAACAAGGCGGAATACGCCGACGTCGCCAGGATAGTAGAGAGGCATAATCTACACACTATATGCGACAGTGGCAGATGCCCTAACAAGGCAGAATGCTGGAGCAGGAAGACTGCAACGTTTATGATTTTGGGCGAAATATGTACCAGATCCTGTAAATTCTGCGCTACACAGACCGGCAAACCGTTACCACCGGACAGAGGCGAACCTTCAAAGGTTGCCGACTCCATTAACAAAATGGGGCTGAAACATGCTGTGATAACCTCCGTGACAAGGGATGACCTTGAAGACGGGGGCGCATTTGTTTGGGCCGAGGTCATAAGGGAAGTCCGCCGCGTCAATCCGGATACGACGATAGAGGTCCTTATTCCCGATATGTGGGGAAGGAAGGATCTTCTCGACGTCATACTGGAGGCCCGGCCGGACATAGTAGGGCACAACCTGGAAACAGTGGAAAGGCTTACGCCTATGGTGCGATCCCGCGCGAAGTACTCCACCTCCCTCGAAACATTAAGGTATATCGCCTCCCGGGGCGCAGTCGCCAAGAGCGGGCTGATGCTGGGGCTGGGCGAGGACGACGAGGAGGTGATGGCCGCGCTGGACGACCTTGCGGACGCCGGTTGCTCCATCGTTACGATGGGGCAGTATCTTCAGCCTACACTGGGGCATTTACCTGTTCACGAATATTTGACGCCCGGAAAATTTGCGTGGTTCGGCGATATCGCCCGATTTCGCGGTTTTTCCTATGTGGCGAGCGCACCTATGGTAAGGTCGTCATACCTTGCCGAAGAAGCGCTCAAGGAAGTCACGGCACCCGGAAAGACGGTTCAATAAACGACCGTCATGGAAAAGGAAGCTGTATACCTGGACCTGGGCACTATAAGCTACGGCGAGTGTTGGGATCTGCAACGCGAGCTTTTCGGCGCGTTGGTCGGTTCGAAGACCAAACCGGCGGTACAGCGGGTTTCCGAAGACTCAGGCGCGGAGGTGCGTAATGCCGGCGTCTTAGTCGGCCGGCCACGGCAGTATCTTTTACTGTGCGAGCATCCGCCGGTGTACACTCTGGGCAAAAGCGGTAACGAGGGAAATATGCTCGTTACCGAGGAGTTCTTGAAAAGCAGGGGGGCATCGCTCTACCGTATCGAAAGGGGAGGGGACGTTACGTTCCACGGCCCCGGACAGCTGGTGGGTTATCCCATACTCGACCTTGAGGTCGAAGGAATTGGGCTGAGGGAGTATATTTATTCCCTGGAGCAGAGTATAATCGATACCGTGGCGGATTACGGCATAAGCGGTACCCGTGTCGCAGGAGCGGCGGGGGTATGGCTGACCGATAAAAACCGGCTGCGGAAGATCTGCGCCATCGGCGTCAAGAGCACGCGGTACGTTACGATGCACGGGTTCGCCCTCAACGCGAACACCGACCTGGAGTGGTTCGGCCTTATCAACCCGTGCGGTTTTACCGACAGGGGGGTGACGTCGATAGAAAAGGAAACGGGAACTCCCGTCGACATGGACGCACTGAAAACGCTCTATGCCGAAAAATTTATGAAAAATTTTGATATTAAAATAAATACAGAAGATTATGCCAATCGAAAAACGTTGGGTAATCAAGCAACAGGGCGACGAGCGCAAAGTGGATGAGCTCGCGACTGCGACCGGTATTCCCCGGGTGCTTGCGAACCTATTAGTACAGAGAGGCATAGACAACTACAGTGAGGCATCGAAATTTTTCAGTCCGAAGCTCTCCGACCTTCACGACCCTTTCCTGATGAAGGATATGGACAAGGCGGTAAAGCGCGTCGACGAAGCCCTTGCGAAAGGGGAAAAAATCATGGTCTGGGGAGACTATGACGTCGACGGAACCACGGCAGTGGCGCTCGTCTACATATTCCTGAGGCAGAGGGGACACGAGGACCTGATGTTCTACATACCCGACCGGTACACGGAAGGGTACGGAATTTCTAAGATCGGGATCGA
Organism: uncultured Tidjanibacter sp.; assembly: GCA_934663885.1. GTDB lineage: Bacteria > Bacteroidota > Bacteroidia > Bacteroidales > Rikenellaceae > Tidjanibacter. The sequence goes on along the minus strand of CAKUKW010000006.1, from coordinate 3,861 downwards.
CTACGCGAAGAGTTCAGGAGTATCGCTTATAATAGCGTTGGACTGCGGGATAAAGGCCGTCGAAAAAGTTGACTATGCGAAAGAACAGGGAATTGATTTTATAATTTGCGACCACCATCTTCCCGGGGACGAAATCCCGAGGGCGGTAGCGGTGCTCGATCCGAAAAGGCCGGACTGCACCTATCCCTTCGACGAGTTGTCGGGCTGCGGTGTGGGACTGAAACTTGTCCAGGCCTACAGCCAATACAAGGATTTGCCTTTCGAGGACGTGACACGGCTGCTCGACCTTGTAGTCGTCAGCACGGCCGCTGATATCGTTCCTCTCGTGGACGAAAACCGCATTATGGCGCACTACGGGCTTAAAAAGCTCAACGAAAATCCCCGTAAAGGGTTGCAGTCCATCATAAAGATCTGTGGCCTGGAGGGTCACAAGATCACAATCGACGACATCGTTTTCAAAATCGGCCCGAGGATCAACGCCGCTGGGCGTATGGCTGTGGACCGCAGGGAAGACATGTCGGCTCCTTCGGGAGGGCATTCCGCGGTCAACCTGCTCATAGAGCGCAACGAGGAGACCGCTGACGAATTCGGAATCTTCATCGACAACAGCAACCAGGTGCGCAAGAGCATCGACAGGCGCGTCACACAGGAAGCGCATGACATCATCGAGACCAATCCGGTATACAAGGGGGTCAAATGTACGGTTATTTATAACCCGAAATGGATGAAAGGAATTGTGGGTATCGTGGCTTCGCGCCTTATCGAAACCTACTACCGCCCGACGGTTGTGCTTACCCAGAGCAACGGTTTTGTTACCGGCTCGGCGCGTAGCGTTCCGGGTTTCGACCTTTACCAGGCGGTTGAATCGTGCGCAGACCTGCTCGAAAATTTCGGGGGCCACATGTACGCCGCAGGGCTTACAATGAAGCCTGAGAACGTCGAAGAGTTCACACGCCGGTTCAGCGCCTATGTAGAGGAAAATATCAACCCGGATATGCTGGTTCCGCAGGTCGAGATCGACGCTGAGCTGCTTTTCAGTGAGATCACCCCTTCTTTCAGGGCGACGCTGGAGGCTTTCCAGCCTTTCGGCCCGGGTAATACTGCGCCCGTGTTCCTTACCCGCGGGGTCAGCAACACCCGCGGAGACGCCAAACTGGTGGGCGCTGACAGGGAGCACCTCAGGATGGACCTCACTCAGAAGCAGAAACCCAATACGACTATCGGCGCGATAGCTTTCCAGCAGCCGTCATACTACGAGTGGATACGCAGCGGAAGGCCCATCGATATTTGTTATTCTGTGGTCGAGAACAATTACAGGGGTAAAACGACCCCCCAGCTGAGGATAAAAGATATTAAAATAGTACCGTAATAAATCCGGCCGGCCTGCGTTATAATTATCGTGGGTAAGGTTTTATGTGATCCTGCCCGGGAGCGGATCCGTCCGGAGCTTCAGAGCGACCATACATCCGGAACGGAGCGGCCTTGAACGGGCTCCCGTTCCGGATACATTTTTTTGAAAAGCGGATGCCGTCTAAAGAGCACGCGCAGATGCTTTAATTAACACACCCTAAAAAGAATATATGGAAATAACGCAATGGGCCAATCCGGAATTGCTGTGGCTGCTGCTGGTACTCGTACCTATGGTGGTTCTTTATATTTACCGTATACGCAAAGGGGGTGCGGCGATTACCATTTCCACGACCCAGCCGCTCGAAAAAGCCCCGAAAGGGTTCCGGTATTGGTTCAGGCACGTGCCTTTCCTGTTCAGGTGCACCGGCATCGCCTTGCTTATAGTAGCTATGGCGAGGCCGCAAAACAGCCATACCGGAACGAGTGCCACTACCGAAGGTATCGACATAGTCCTTGCTCTCGACATTTCTTCGAGTATGCTCGCGCGGGATTTTGAGCCTAACCGAATAGTAGCGGCACGCGACGTGGCTGCAAAATTCATCGCCGACCGGGGCAGCGACCGCATGGGGCTGGTGGTATTCGCTGGTGAGGCGCTTACCCTTGCGCCGCTTACCACGGATAAAACCACACTGCAAAACCAACTGGCAAGGGCCGACGTCAACCTCGTGGAAGACGGTACGGCTATCGGCAACGGACTTGCCACGGCGGTAAACAGGCTCAAGGAAAGCTCTGCAAAAAGCAAGGTAATCATACTTCTTACCGACGGGGTGAACAACGCGGGCCAGATAGCCCCGATGACGGCGGCCGACATAGCCGACGCTTTCGATATCCGAGTCTACACCATCGGGGTGGGAACGACAGGCACGGCGCCTTATCCCATGCAGGACATGTGGGGCAGGATACAATACGTCCCGACTCAGGTCGAGATAGACGAACAGATGCTGACAGACATTGCGGCGCTCACGGGAGGCCGGTATTTCCGTGCCACGGATAAGGCGGCGCTTACTGAGATCTACGACCGCATAAACTCGATGGAAACCAGCAAGGTCGAAACCAGCGAATATACCGTCAATACGGAACTGTGCGGCCGGTTTATCTTGTGGGGGCTCATAGCTCTGATCGTGGAGTTCCTGCTGAGGGCGTTGGTTTTGAGGAGGATCCCGTAGGTAAGCAAAAGAAATATACAGATAGTAATGCGCGGGCAGGCAAATAATTATCGTTTAGGTGAAATTGATTGCAGAGATTAATTCCGCCCGTAACCTAAGTATGTAAAAATGTTCAGATTCGCGACACCCGAATACCTCTACCTGCTGGTGCTGATTCCCGTACTGGCGCTCATTTACGTATTCGCCGCCCGTAACCGCCGCAAAAGGCTGGAGCGGTTCGGCAAAGTTTCCACCATGGCCGGCCTCATGCCCGACGCCTCGCCTAAAAGGGGGCGCAATAAGTTCATCCTTTATCTCCTGGCACTCACATTTGTTATACTTGCGCTGGCACGTCCGCAGACCGGCTCGAAACTCAAAGAGGTAACTCGCGAAGGAGTCGAGATAATGCTGGCCATAGACGTATCCAACTCCATGCTCGCGCAGGATCTCTCGCCCAACCGGCTCGAAAGGACGAAATACGATGTGGGCCGCATGCTTGAGGGTTTCAACGAAGACAGGGTGGGAGTTGTGGTTTTCGCGGGGGATGCATATGTACAGCTCCCAATAACGACCGACTACGTTACGGCCCGCAATTTCGTAGACCAGATATCCACAGGAATAATTTCGAAGCAGGGAACAGCTATAGGGGCGGCGATATCCCTGGCCGCTTCTTCGTTCACGTCGGGCAGCGAAAACAGCCGGGCAATCATACTTATCACCGATGGCGAAAATCACGAAGATAACGCCCTCGCGGCAGCTGAACACGCCGCTGCACAGGGTATTAGGATATATACCATAGGGATAGGAACGCCTGAGGGCGCACCAATCCAGGTGGGCGACGATTTTATCAGGGACGACAAGGGTGAGATAGTGGTGAGTAAACTCGATGAGGAAACCCTTCGACAGATAGCCCTCGTAACCGACGGGGCATATATCCGTTCGGGCAACCAGTCGATAGGCCTCAAGGAGATAATAGACGCTATCAATGAAACCCAGAAATCGGAACTGACGGCCATGATGTTCGAAGAATTCGACGAGCAATTCCAGTTCCTGCTCGGAGCGGCATTGCTGTTGCTACTGATAGAAGGTTTCATGCTGCCGCGGAAAAACCCGCTGCTCAGCAAGTACAATATCTTCAATAAGCAATAACGTACTCCCGTCCGTACTCCGGTATTAGGGAAAGGATCAATTATTTTATACAGATATTTCCTTCCCCTTTTTGCTTGTCCAAAAAGTGGAGCAAAAAAGACACCGATGTGTTCGAAAGCTAAAATCTTCGCTCTGAAACCTAAAACGGACGCCTTCG